>JAGLDH010000121.1 GCA_023145835.1 Methylococcales bacterium | reverse complement strand
GGAAGATTCTTGCTAATCAGGTTATCAATTTAGGGGTTTTAAAAAAAACAGAGAATGTCACTTCTTTCGTTTAACTAATTATTATAAACTCTAAACATGGGGGGATAAGTCGATATGAATAAAATAGAATTTGAAACTTTTGCACACAAAAACAGAAAAAGCCCTCAGTATTTTTACACAAATGCTGCTTAAGTGACGATTGAAACCGTATTAAATGATGAGTTTGAAAGTATTTAGACTGCAATAAATCTGCCCTCCCTGAAGTAATGGATAGTCACATTGGCTTTTCCACCAAAACCTTGAAAACAGAAGGCTGTCAGTTTGAGGTTAATATTTCAGATGATTGCCTCGATTAATTAGAGCCTAAGTTAATCAAAAAATATCAAATACATATTACTTCAACAGATGAAAAGGTTATTTATATGCAAAAGGCCTATCTACTATTGTTTCCAGTCATCATTAATTTCTCAGAATAATAAAATATAGATTTTATCCACTACTTTCAGGTATAAAACAAAAAATTAGCTTCACTTTGACCTTATAAGCTAGATTCGCTGTTTTTTATCCAACTCCTTTAAATGTTTTAATTTTTCAGATATTTTGATCTCCAATCCTCTACTTACTGGGTAGTAATATTGAATTTCTTTCAATTCATCTGGAAAATAATTCTCACCTGCTGCATAAGCTTCCGGTTCATTATGTGCATATCGGTAATTTTTTTTATAATCTAAAGCTTTCATTAATTTTGTTGGAGCATTTCTTAAGTGAATTGGCACTTCTAAACTTCCACTTTCCTTTATATCTCTCATCACTGCATTATAGGCCATATAAACAGCGTTGCTTTTAGGTGCACAGGCTAAATAGACAACAGCTTGCGCTAACGCCAACTCTCCTTCCGGGCTCCCTAAACGTTCCTGTGCTTCCCAAGCATTTATTGTAATTTCAAGTGCTCTAGGATCTGCATTACCTATATCTTCCGAAGCTATTCTTACGATTCTCCTTGCTAGATAAGCCAAATCACAACCACCATCAATCATTCTGCATAGCCAATATAGCGAAGCATCTGGAGAGCTACCTCTCACAGATTTATGTAATGCAGAAATTTGGTTATAAAATTCTTCTCCTTGTTGGTCAAATCGCCTAACACCTCCAGAAAGTACTTCTTCAGTAATTTTTTTAGTAATAGTATGGCTATTATTTGCAAAAGCAAGCTCTACTGCTAACTCCAATAAATTAAGTAATCGCCTAGCATCCCCATCGGCGGCCTCAGAAAACTGTTGTTTCAATTCATCTTTAATTTTTATTTTTTCACGACCCAGCCCTCTCTCCATATCTGAAATTGCTTTATTAAGCACATCAATAAGGTCATCATGACTTAATGAGTTAAGCACATAGACTCTAGCTCTAGATAACAAAGCATTATTTAAGGCAAAAGAAGGGTTTTCAGTTGTAGCACCAATAAAATAAATAGTTCCATCTTCCACATGAGGTAAAAAGGCATCCTGTTGGGATTTATTAAACCGATGAACTTCATCAACAAACAGAATAGTTCTTTTATTCTGTTCTAATTGAATTTTTTTAGCATCAGCTACAGCTGCTCGAATGTCTTTTACTCCCGCTAATACTGCAGAAACAGGCATAAATACAGCATCTGAATGATGCGCTATCATTCTTGCCAATGTGGTTTTACCCGTTCCAGGAGGCCCCCAGAATATCATTGAATGTAACCGTCCTGATGAAACAGCTTCGTAGAGGGGCTTCCCTGGCTTTAAAAGGTGTTTCTGGCCTATATAATCACTTAATAAAACCGGTCGCATTCTATCAGCTAGCGGCTTAACCGCGTCATCAAACATATTTAATTCTCAAAAACATCAACACCTTCTGGAGCAATAAATATAAAAAGAGCATCATCTAATTTTTTATTTTGTTTAATATTAGAAAAATAAATTCGCGTTAACTGACCAAAGTTATCACTTAACTCCATTCCACCCAAAACACCATCTTTTAAACCAATAAGAATATATTTAAATCCACTTTCTTTTTTTGGAGATAGCTTTATCCACTGCAATCCTTCTTCCATTCCTTGCTTTTCAATAATAAAATTTTTCTCTAATGCAATATCTCCACTTAATAATAAAGCAGGTGTCGAGCCTAATGAGTCATCCAATTTTTTAATCGTCACTTGCTCCAAATCGGCATCATAAAACCAAACTTTACCAGAGCTAGAAACAATTTCTTGAAGAAATGGTTTTTTATAGTTCCAGCGAAACTTACCTGGTCTACTTAAATAGAAAACACCATAACTCGTCTGAGTAGGTTGCCCTTTTTGATTTAAACTGACTTGCCTAAAATCTGCAGTTAAAGTTTTTGTAGCTGATAAATACGATTTTAATTGTTTTACCGGAGCTAATTCGGCATTTGCTTGATTAACAAGCAATAGAAAAAAAAGAATTAATAAATGACTCATTATTTTATGTATCATACTTAATATAAGTTACCTTGAAAAAAAATCATTAAACCATGTTTTTGTTCGATTAATTGTCGTTTCAAGACATGGTGAGCTTTGTTCTGGAGCAGAACCTCTAATATAAGGATACAAAAAAGATCCGTTACATTCTTCATTTGCAAGGAAACCATTCGTAGAATCCACCCAGTGCATTTCTATATTATCAGGTGGTATTAAAGAGACTGGCTGAGTAGAAATTTGTTCCATCAATTTTGTCCAAATTTGTAGTGCACCAGCTGCTCCTGTTAGCCCAGAAGGTTTGTTATCATCTCTACCAACCCAAGCAACTGAAAGATAATCACCACTGTATCCTGCAAACCAACTATCTCTTAATCCATTTGTCGTACCCGTTTTTCCAACCAACCCAAACTCCTTAGAAATATTTCGATATGCCGAGCGCCCAGTTCCTTTGCTCATCGCCTCTTGCAAAATAGTATTAGTAATATAAGTCGCTGCGGGATCAACTGCCTGCCTAACTGTATATGGATAACTTTGTAGCCTTTCCCCATCTGCTGCTATAACTGCTCTTATAGATCGTAACGGTGTAGAAAACCCATCATCTGCTAATGTTTGGTATAATTGAGTTACTTCCAAAGGCGTTAAAGGGGAAGCTCCTAGCAATAAAGAAGGAAATAAATTAACCGGTCTATCAACACCCAAATTTTTTAACGTTTTAGCAATTCTGGCGACACCCACATCCATTCCTATACGTACGGTTGCTAGATTATAAGACTTTGCTAAAGCTGTATGAAAAGCAACCTCACCATGTTCTTTTTTATCATAATTATTAGGTTTCCATATTTTCCCTTTTTTATCCTTAATCCTAACCGTAGTATCCTTTACTTTTGTTGTAATCGAATATTTATTTGAATATGCAAGTGCCGTTAAGTAAACAACAGGTTTTATTAACGAGCCTATTGGCCTAATTGCATCTAACGCTCTATTAAACCCAACACCCCTTGCATCTCGTCCTCCAGCTAAAGCAACAATTTCGCCACCTTCTCTTCTTGTTACGATTGCAGCTGTTTCTAAATTTGCAGTTTGAGGTCTTTTTTCTAATTGTATTAATTTTTGCTCTATCGTTTTCTCAAGCGCATTTTGAACACGTGTATCTAGTGTAGTAAAAATTCTTAGTCCTTCAGAAGTTAAATCCTCTTCTCTATACTCTTGGCTTAACCGTCTTCTCACTAAATCCAAAAAACTCGGATATCGATTAGCTGATTGCCGAGTCCGAGCAATGACATTTATTTTTTTATTTTTTGCAGCTAGTGCTTGCCTTTTAGTGATAAACCCTTGTTTATGCATTTCATCTAATACTAAATTGCGGCGTTTGATAGCTCTGTTAGGATGTTTTCTAAGGTCGTAATAAGAAGGTCCTCTTACTAAAGCTACAAGCGCAGAAACATCCTGCAACGGTAAATTTTTCAATGGTCGACCAAAATAAAAATGACTAGCCAAACCAAAACCATGAACTGAACTCGCCCCATCTTGACCTAAATAAATTTCATTTAAATAGGCTTCTAATATCTCATCTTTCTCATAATTAAATTCTAAAATCATAGCCATTAACGCTTCTTTCGATTTGCGCCATAGACTTTTTTCAGGTGACAAATAAAAGTTTTTAATCAACTGCTGAGTAATAGTACTTCCACCTTGCACTACTGAACCTGCACGAAGATTTACCCAAACTGCTCTAGCTATTGCTTTAAATGAAATGCCAATATGATTATAAAAATCATGATCTTCAGTCGCCAAAAGGCCATGAATTAAAGAATCAGGAGCGTGTTCTAGAGTAATTAATATACGATCTTCTTTTCGAGTGGGATAAAAACTACCAATTTGAATAGGATCCATTCTAAAAATAGGTATATCTTTTGACGAACTTAAACTAAGGAGGTGAGTGATCGCAGTGTTAGAAAACTTAACTCTTAACAACTGACTTTTTTGTTCTTTATCCCAGAAAAGAAATCTTCTGGTTTTTATACTAATTTGTTGCCCTTTTTTGTAATATGTTCCTTCTGATGAAAGTTGATAATCCTGTCGATAATTTAATTGCAACAATAAATCTTCAAATTTATCAATTTTTACTTGATAACCACTATAGATCTCTAAAGGACTTGCAAAAACCTTAGCAGGAATTGACCAAGGTTTCCCTGCAAATGTTTTACGTACTGTAAAGTCTAGATATCCAATATAAGAAAGGAAAGCAAAACAAAAAATTAATAAAAAAACAAATAAACTCTTCTTAAACCAATGTAAAGATTGTTTAGTATTTTTTTTACTTTTACTTTTATTAATTTTTTTAGGCATTACCTGACAACAAAATCATAAAAACCGATATTATCGTATATATTACTTAGTATAAGTATCTATTTTCAGAAGTTTTCTATTGCTCGGTTTTTTTTCATTCATTAAGTCAGTTAATGATATATTCTTTTTAGAGAGTAATTTCATCTGAGGTTTACCAAATATGTACCCTTGGCCCAGATCAATTCCTATTTCTCTTAGCTTGCGAATAGCATCAGGAGTTTCCACATATTCTGCAATTGTTTTTTTACCTAATTTTTTAGCGACTTCAACCATAGATCTCACTAAGACCTGATCAGTATCGTCATTAATTAAATTTCGAATAAATTGACCATCAATTTTTATATAGTCGACAGGAAAAGATTTAAGATAATTAAAAGAACAAAAACCAGCACCAAAATCATCTAAAGCAAACTTACACCCTAGCGCTCGAATTTTAGTTATTAATTCTCGTGTTTGTTCTACTTTATCAACAGCCACTGTTTCAGTAATCTCAAACGTAATTCGTTGCGCATTTACCCAGCTAAGATCAATTTTTTCTTTAATTGTTGGTAACAATGAGCTATCTTGAAATGCCACACTAGAAAGGTTAATGGACAATGCAATGTCTGACATACTTGGCGGGAGTTCTGCAAGAAAATCAATAGCCTGCTCTATCACCCAAAGATCAATCCTATGAATCAGTCCGATTCGCTCTGCAACAGGAATAAAATCAATTGGAGATATAATTTCATTATCGAGCCCCCTCATTCTAATGAGTGCTTCATAATGAGAAATATCACCTGTCACTAAATCCACAATAGGCTGGAAAAAAAGAAAAAGTTTTCCTTCAACAAGCGCTTTTCTGATTAAAGGCACCCAATAAACATCTTTATTTCTTTCTTGAACCCTTGCACTATCTTCATTGTATTCCTTCACTAAGTTGCGGCCATTTTCCTTAGCCATTCCACAAGCCTGTCGAGCTCGAGAAATCATTTCACCTGGATGATAAACTACTTTTTTTGTGTTTTGAGCTGAAACGCCTATCGAGACAGAAGCACTATAACAAGCATCACCAATAAAAAGCCTTGACCCATAAATATCTTTTCTAATTTTCTCTGCAAACCGCATAATGTCTTCAGCAGATCGATTATCCAAAAAAAGACAAAATTCATCTGACCCAATACGGGCAAACAGATCGCCTTGACTTGTTAGCTGACGAATGATGCCAACAATTTCAACCAATAACTGGTCACCGACATCGAAACCTTCAAGTTCATTAATTAAACTAAATAAATCAACATCTATAAATAATAATCCTCCATTTTGATGAAGCCTATTATTTCGTTTCAAAATCAACCGTAATCGACGCTCAAAGTTTTGACGGTTTAACAAGTTAGTCAACTCATCATGAACAACCAAATACTTTAACCTGGCATCCACAACTCTTCTTTCCGCTAATTCATTAATTAATCGATCTTCCTGCTTATACCTAAGAAATCGCTCATAATTCATGCTCAATTGAAAACCTACAACAAGCATAAATTCCGAATAATTTAAAGGTCGACTCATATAATGAATCAGACCCTTTGCATGAAAATCATCTGATTTATCAGTATGGCTCTTTATATTATCAGAACGTAAAATAATAAAAGGAACAACAATCCCTCCTTCATTACTCGACAATGTCATACTCATTTCATTGACATTACATTGAGGTAAACTTTCACCAACCACAATTAAGCCAATTTTCTCTGGCTTCTCATAATGAGGCCTTAAAAGGTCATAAACTTTGTTACCATCCTTTGCAATTTTAATATTATTAAATCCATCTTTTTTTAGAAAAGATAATATTTCAACAACCTGACTAGGGTCAGTATCTGCAATGATAATTATCTTCTCTTTTAGACTTTCACTAATTCCCATATTTATGACCGGCCTATCTTAATCTTTTTATATTCCTTCAATAAAATTCAACGACAAGAATCCAGCTTGAAGTTAATTACATTACCAACTACAGTTAAAGCCAATAGTTGATTTCCTTAAAAATCAGTACCTAAGGAAGTTAACGTTTAAAATACTTAAGAGCTGTATTCTAACCTTACCTTCAATAATTCGCTACTAACTATAGCCAATTTTTTATATTTTGTCAGATTATGTTAAACCCAATAAAACACGACCTAACAATTCCCGACTTATTTAAAGGAGACTTAAAGCTTGCTTCTACTCCAAATCTCTATTTCAAATTACAAGAAACTATTGACGATCCAACTAAATCTCTCGTTGATGCGGCTTATATTATAGAAAAGGATGCATCATTATCAATAAAACTATTAAAAATAGTTAATAGTGCTTTTTTCGGCTTCCCTTCAAAAATATCTTCAATAGATAGAGCCATTGGTCTTATCGGAGTCAAAGAATTACAAAGTATTGTATTAAGCACGGCAGTGATTGAAAATTTCTCTGGTTTTCCAAGCGAGTTAATTTCTATGCACGATTTTTGGGCTAGAAATCTCCGGAGTGCTCTTATTGCAAAAGGGATAGACAATTTATTAGGAAATGAATTTTCTGATTCCATTTTTATTTGTGGCCTATTACATAATATAGGTCAGTTAATATTTTTTCGTCGTATTCCTGAATTAGCTACTGAAGTAAATTTAATTCTACAAACACAAGGTGAGCTAACGTATCTAAATGAAATAAAAACTGAAAAAGAAGTTATCGGTTTTGATCATTATCAAACAGGTGCTGCATTAACTAAACTCTGGAAGCTACCAGAACTTATTACCCAAAGCATTCAATTACATGCTTTTCCTGATAACACCGAAACACATCACAGGATTGCTTCAATTATTCGTCTTGCAGATTGTTATAGTAAAATGGATATTTCCTTCAGTGATACTGAAATTAGCAATATAGATATTTCTTTAAATGACATGGCAATGATCGTTGACCACTCACAAGAAGAATTTGAAGAAATTTTTAAGCTCTTTTACTAAAAGAGGCTTTTTTCAATCAATTTCTAAAACAATTTTCCCTATCGTATGACCTTTTTCAATTTTATTATGAGCGAGAGCCGCTTGATTTAATGGCAAAGTATCTGAAACATGTACTTTTAATGTACCGTTATCAACCCATTCAGCACACTGTCTTAAAATATTAATATGCTTATCTCTTGCGACACTTAAATTTTTTAGCATAGGTGTCAACATAAGCTCAAAGCCTATCAACAGATTTCTCATTCTAGCTTCAGATAAATCCTGAACTCCAGGGTCTAATAATGTAATTAATTTACCAAAATAGCAAGTTGCAGGAATACTGTCTTTAAAAACTTTTGAGCCTACAGTATCTATTATAAGGTTGCACCCACCTCCTCTTGTTAGACTATTTACTTCCTCTAAAAAATCTTGCTTTGTATAATCAATTGTGAAATCAGCTCCTAAGGATTTAACGAACTCAACTTTTTCTTCTGAACTTACAGTCGTTATTACTCTAGCTCCTTTAAGTTTTGCTAACTGTATTGCTAAATGGCCTACTCCGCCGGCACCCGCATGAATTAAAACAGTTTCATTTTTTTGCAGATTTCCTTTTTCAAATAACGCATTCCATGCAGTTATTAATGCTAAAGGCATCGCTGCAGCTTCTACAAAAGAACATTGCTTTGGTTTTAAAGCAATCCAACGTCTATCAATAACCGTATATTCAGCATAATTACCCTGTTCCTTGCCTAAACCACCATGACAAAACCAAACCTGGTCTCCTACTTTAAAATCATTAACCTGTATACCAACTGATACAATTTCTCCAGCTCCATCACACCCTAAAATAAAAGAAGTACTTTCTCCTTGATAAAAACCACCATTTATTCGGACTTTTGTGTCAATAGGGTTAACGCCCGCTGCTTTTATTTTGATTTTAACATCGGTGTCATTAACAATCTCTGGCTCAGTAATATTAGTCAACTGTAAAACATTCTTAGCTTTTCCTTTATCCACCCTTAGTACAACTTTCATTATTCCACCCATTGCTGATGATAATTCTCGTAGGTATTATGCTTAATAAGAGTGACTCTATTTGTCTTATCAGCCCAGTATATATCGGGCAAATTGTAACCATTAAATCGATTAGCTTTTATTAAACTATATGCCCCTACATTTACAAAAACAACTCTATCTCCAATTTTTAATTCCGTTGTAAACCTATATTCACCAAATAGATCACCTGCTAAACAACTTGAACCAACTAGTAAATATGAATAGGCTCCTTTCTTATCTTCCTCTAGTAAATTAGGTTTTCTCTGATACTCAAATACCTCTGGATTGTGATTAACCGAAGTATCTAATACCATCACACTTTTACCATCTGAGCTAAAGCTGTCAATAACGGTTGAGACTAGATAGCCTGCATTTCCGACAACCGCCTTTCCTGGCTCTATATAAACATTAATATTAAATTCAGTTTTTAATTGTCTGACTAAATTTGTGAAAGGTTCCTGATCCAATATTTGATTATAAAGATACCCTCCTCCAAAGTTCATCCACTTTAGCTCTATTAATTTATGACCAAATTTTCTTTTAAGTAAAACCACTATTTTTTCTAACGGTAAAAAATCTTGATGAGCAAACACAGTATGAAAATGTACACCCTGTATTTTTTTTGGAATACAATCAAGTGCTTCAATTTCTATACCCAACTTTGAATATTGCCTGCAAGGATCAAACCGAGAGTCTTCAGAAAAAGATAGTTTTGGGTTAATTCTAAACCCAAAAGATTCCTCAGTGATAGCGGATGGAATAAGGCGTTGATACTGATTAATTGAATTAAAACTAATATGCGTACAAAGTTCTATTAGCTCATTAAATTCATCATCTCTGATACCGGGGGTAGTTAGATGAATACTGCCCGTCTCCCCCATAACTTCTTTTGCTAAACGAGCTTCAAACAAAGAGCTAACTGATAAACCATCTAAATATTCTGCGGCCTTCTTTAAAACCCGCTCCAAAGGCAAGGCTTTAATAGAATATAAAACCTGACAACCTGACTTCTTTTTTAAATTAACTAGTTGAGATAAGTTGGCATCAATACCCTTTTCATCAAATACAAATGCAGGTGTTTCCCTTACTTTATTTTTTAATTCATTTAAATCCATTTAATAACAGTTCTTTTCTGTCAACACATGATCCATTGTAATATCATGATCTTCCATAATAACTTTTTCACATACTTGTGATTCATAGCAAACGGCCGTTAACACTGCACCAAGTCTAACATCTTGCAATAGCCGATCATAATATCCTGCACCATTGCCTAACCGCCCCCCATTACAATCAAATGCAACACCTGGAACCATAATTACGTCAATTTCCTGAGGAGCGATTGTTTTTATTTTCTCATTCCATCTTTCTTGTGGAGGCTCTAAAATACCCCATGTTCCTGGTATTAATTCATCTAAATCATCAAGAATCCATAAACCTAATTTATTTTGTTGATTATCATCCTTAGTACAAAAAGGTACCACAATTCTTTTTGATCCATTAAGCTCCTTTGTTAAGGCATTGATGGTTCTGACTTCAGAACGACAATGTACATACCACATAACCGTATCAGCTTTTTTATAAGATGCCTGTGAAACAAACTTAGTACAAATAATTTGGCTCAGTTTATCCTTATCAACCTGAGCATTCCTAGCTTTGTAGGCTCTCTCCCGTTGCAGATTTTTTTCTATCATAATTAAAAATGAAACGGGGTAAAACCATCCCCCCACACCATTCCTACATAACCTAATTTATAATGCCGCAATAATAGCATTTCCCATTTCTATCGTACCGGCTTTTGAACCAGGATTTAAATCAGGAGTCACGCTATCACCTTGTTCAACAACTTTTTCAACTGCAGTTTTAATTTGATTAGCAGCAATAGGCTCTCCTAAGTGATTTAATAACATCACCCCAGCCATAATTACGGCTGTTGGATTAGCTATATTTTTCCCAGCAATATCTGGCGCACTTCCATGAACAGCTTCAAACAAAGCGGCATCAGCCCCAATATTAGCACCCGGAATCAAACCTAATCCACCCACTAAACCAGCTGTTAAATCAGACAAAATATCACCAAACATATTAGTGGTTACCACAACATCAAACTGTGAAGGGTCCATAATCATATGCATACAGGTTGCATCAACAATTTTCTCATCAAATTCAATTTCAGGGTATCTTCTCGCAACTTCTTTCGCTGTATCCAAAAACAACCCTGATGTTAATTTTAAAATATTAGCCTTATGACATGCTGTTACCTTTTTACGACCATTTTCTTTAGCGTATTTAAAAGCATATTCTACAATTCGTTCAGAGCCTTCTTTAGTAATTACAGCTAAACTTTCTGCTACATCTTTTTGTCTAGTTAAATAGTGTTCAAGCCCCATATACAGACCTTCCGTATTCTCTCTAACAATGACAATATCAACATTATCAAATTTTGTCTGTGCCCCTTTCCATATTTTAGCAGGCCGTATATTCGCATACAAATCATATTTCTGACGTAATGCAACATTTATACTTCTAAAACCACCACCAATTGGTGTTGTTAACGGCCCTTTAAAAGCAATTCGGTTTTTATCAATAGAAGCTAATGTTTTATCAGGAATAGGTGTGCCATATTTATCAAAAGCAGCCATACCCGCTTCAGCTTCTTCCCAATTTATTTTAACGCCTGTTGCATCAATGATTTTAACGGCCACGTCCATTATAGAAGGCCCAATTCCATCGCCTTTAATCAATGTAACATTATGCATTATTCAATTCCCCAAAGATTATAAATGGATGTAATAATACACAAGTTAACTATTTTTTGCTGAATACGGTGCGCATAAACTATAATCAAAACTGCTTTTCTTCTATAATAATTCTGACAATAAATATAACCTCGAGAAAACTATGGAAAAACCATTCATCTTACACATGCTAACCACTGCTAAAAATTTAAGCCCCTTTGACGTGAATATGGCTCTAGACGCTGGCTGGGTTTCAGCAGTTCCCTATATTAATGTTGAAGCTAGTGAGGTTAAAGACTTAATTCAAGATGTTATTTTTTCTCGTAGCCCCAAAGGCCTTAAAAAGACAGGTGTCTTTATCGGTGGTAGAGATACAAAGCAAGCGATGGATATGCTTAAAACAGCAAAAAATTCTATGTTTGCTCCTTTTGAAGTATCAGTTTTTGCAGACCCAAGTGGAGCCTTTACAACGGCTGCAGGCATGGTTGCAGCTGTTGAAAAAGAATTAAAAGACAAATTTAATTCCTCTCTAGAAGGGAAAAACCTTCTCACACTGGGAGGCACGGGACCGGTTGGTCAAGCTGCCTCTGTTATAGCGGCCCAAGCGGGTGCAAATGTCAAAATCATCGGAAGACAATTAGAAAAAGCTCAACGAATTGCCGACCTCTGTAATGAAGAATTTGGTGAAGGAAAAATATCAATTGAAGCTGGAGTTGATTCTGAAAAAGACGAGTATATTAAAACAGCTGAAGTTGTTTTTTCTACTGGTGCAGCAGGTATTCAACTCCTGAGTGCAGAGCATATTGCTTCAGCCAACAAACTACAGGTTGCAGCTGATATAAATGCAGTCCCTCCATCAGGTATTGCAGGACTTGATGCTTTTGATAATGGAAAAATAATTACTAACAGCCCTTCTGGAGCGGTAGGTCTTGGTGCATTAGCGATAGGCAATATCAAGTATCAAACACAAAGTCGCTTACTTAAACTAATGATCGAAAACGATGACCCCGTTTACCTGCATTTTGAACATGCGTTTGAAGTTGCCCGTGAAATTACAAACTCAATCTAAATAGATAAAGGAAGTAAAATGCCAAAGCGCAGTATTCTTCACATGTTTGACCCTATGCCACACAATAGTCCCTTTGATATCAACATGGCTCTTGATACGGGATTTGAGGTTTTGATGCCTTATAATAATGTAAAACTGGATAACATCCATGGTTTAACGCAAGATGTTATTTTTTCACGTAGTCCATCAGGTATCAAGCGAACCGGAATTTTTATTGGGGGTCGAGACATCGGTCTATCGATGGATATGACCAATAGCGCCAAACAGGCTATGGTTCCCCCCTTTGAAGTTTCTATTCTTGCAGATCCAAGTGGAGCATTTACTACAGCCGCTGCATTAGTTGCCTGTGTTGAAAAGGAACTAAAAGAGAAACACAACAAAAACCTTTCAGACTGCAAAGCACTTGTTTTTGGAGGAACGGGGCCTGTAGGTATTGCCACAGGTGTGATTGCATCTATAGCTGGGGCAAATACTTCTCTTGTAGACCACCAATCTATTGATACTGCTAATGATGCTGCAAAAGAATATAATCGTCGTTGCCAGTGCAATCTAACCGGAGCCAAAGCTGGCACAGATGAAGAAATAATTTCGTTAATTGCAGATATTGATATTATATTTTGCACTGCAAAAGCGGGTATCCAAGTTTTAAGTGCTGAAGTTCTTACCCAAGCAAACCAGCTAAGAGTAGCGGGCGATGTTAACGCTGTTCCACCAGCAGGTATTGCCGGAATTGGTGCCAACGATAATGGCGTAACCCTTGACACTCCAAAATCTGCTACCGGAATTGGCGCATTAGCTGTTGGAAATATTAAGTACCAACTACAACATAAACTACTCGAGTTGATTTTAGAAACTAAAAAGCCTGTTTATCTCGATTTTAGAGATGCTTTTAACATGGCTCAAAAAATAGTTTAAGCAATAATATTACCCAATCACGCAGACTATTTTCTATTTATTTAATTTTACCAATAAACTGTATTTATCTAATAGCATCGTAAATATAGTTTATTGGTAAAACCCCTACCTCTCTTTAATTTTCAAAACAGCTTTCTCCCCTTTACCCTAGAAAAATCAGTTGCATATTGATTGACATCATAACGCATTGAAACTAAAGTTTTTTTGCATTTCAGTTGCTCACCTGTTGGGTGAATGAGTTCAACTGCGGAGCAGTAAATAAATTTCATAAAGATCAATGTGATATAAAGAAATTATCCTCAATTTCCCATTTCAACTGATTTTTCTAGGTTTACTGAAGTTTAATATCTAAAATAAAGCTATTTTATTATTCAAATAATTCAGTTTTTAAAAACAACAACTTCTTACAAAAAACTTTCTAAACAACATATAAATTTATTTTTAATATGGCTTTTCCTACCTTTTTAAATAGTTTTGCTATTATTAAATAAAGAAAATAACTATTTAAATATAGATGATACTTCCTCAAAATAACTCAATAAATTATTCAACTGCATTAGGCTTAATATTTAGTATTATGCTGGTTCTTTTTATTATTTTATATGCAGCAAATGACCCTTCAACATTTCTAAACCTTTCTGGCTTTACCATTGTTATTTCAGGAACCATTTCAGCGGCTTTTTTAAGTTATCCTTTAAGGGATATCAAACAGGGAGTCAAGTCAATCAAGCTCATTTTCCTATACGAAAGCTTAAACCCGCAAAAAGAAGCAGATGAAATTACTGCCGTTGCAAAAATGTGGTTTCAACGTGACTCAGTGGCAATAGAAAACGTTATCGACACAATCAACAATCCATATTTAAAAACAGGCTTTCAACTTATTGTTGATAAAACACCTGTAGACGATATTCTTGCTTTATTAAAATGGAGAATTGCACGTTTAAGAGCTAAAGAAAGAGCTGAGTCTAATATATTCTACAGCTTAGCATCCTACGCGCCTGCTTTTGGTATGTTAGGTACTTTAGTAGGACTTATCAACATGTTACAAATTATAGAAATTCGTGATATTAGTGCTATTACATCCAATATGGCTGTTGCACTCATTACAACCTTTTACGGCCTTCTTCTTGCTAACCTTATTTTCAACCCTATAGCCGTTAAATTAGAAAGACGAACAGAGCAACGGGTAATGATTATGAGTATGGTAATGGAGGGCATTACTTTAATTGCAGACCGCAGAACTCCTTCATTTGTCCGAGAAACACTTAACTCATTCATTGCTAACCACGAAGATGAACTAAAAATAAAAACATATCATGAGTAGCTCTTTTCTTCCAAAACACCATGCATCTTTATCCATTGAAGACATCTCCGAACAATCTAATCGATCTGAGCATAACTGGTTATTAACTTATCTTGATGTTTTTGTTTTAATTATTATGCTAGTGATTACATTAATGGCCTTAAGTGATTTTGAAACGAATCATCAATCAAAAGAACAAAAAATAATTACAGAAAAAAAATCAAACCACCATATAGAATCTACTAATACCCCCAGCAAGATGCGCACTACTCTACAAACACAAATAGAGAATAATTCATTTATTGATAAAACAAAAAACCATCAAGGCAAAAAAATAATCTCTAATAGACAATCAAACAAAAATAAATTACAAGAGCAATTAACTAAAGCAATTAAAGAGCTAGGCTTACATAGTGCTGTAGACATGAAAGTAACGCTAGGTTATGCGCAACTTGAAATACAAGATAAAATTCTATTTAAATCTTCTGAGGCTAACTTATTAGGAGATGGACAAATACTTCTGAAAAAACTGGCTCCTCTATTGGCTCAGTCTTTAGGATTAATTTTTATAGAAGGCCACACCGACAATCGACCTATTAAAACTAAGCGGTTTCCTTCAAACTGGGAGCTTGGAGCAACACGAGCAACCAATGTTTTACATTATTTAGCAACTCAAGACATTGATAGTTCACGACTTAGAGCTATTAGCAGTGCAGCAACAAAACCCATATCTGACAACGTCACATCCGAAGGAAGAGAAAAAAACCGTCGTGTCAGTATTATGATCCAAGTTGCTGATAAAATTAACTAATCACAAAAAAATAATTTTCATTAATTATATAAATTATCAACATCGGTCAACTTTATTTTTACAAATAAAAAGCGGACTAAAAGTCCGCTATACAACTAATTTAGCATCTTAATTTGATCCAGGAATATTTAACCTGATTACTGTATTTTCTCGCAAACTATTTAAAGTACTTGAAAACTCCGCTTCTCCAAATGCATTAGCCATATTTTTTTCTGCTAATTCACCTTGAGTTTTGTCTTCTTCTGTCATTACCCCTTCCGTTACAGCAAGTATATTAATGACTGTTTGTGTACCCGAAGGCTCTTCAACAGTTAAAACTGTTGTCTTTCCTTTAGAAGGTTTCGACGCCTTAAAAACTGCCTGATTAACTTGCCAAGCAACATCTTTGTTAGTGCGAGTTAATTTAGGATAACTCAGCACCTTCAATCCCTTATCCTCAGCCACTTTTTGCATTTTTTCTCCAGATAAAATGCTTTTTTTCATCTCTGTAGCCTTATCTAAAACTATTTTTTTAGCTTTATTTCTTAAAATTGAAGTAATAATCAGAGGCTTTACTTTGTCTAGTTCTTTTACATCTGCAGGATGATGCTCAGCCATCCTTAAAACAACCAACTTATCTGTTCCAATTTCAATAGGTTGGCTATTATTACCTTTTAATACATCCTCAGAAAATGCTGCATCTATAATGACAGTCTCTTTCGTTATCTCAAATTTTTCTGTGGGAGGCGTTGCTGGTTGTTTACCAAAAAAACTAGTTTTCTTTATGTCCAACCCTAATTGATCCGATACTACTTCCAAGCTATCTGGGTTTTCATAACTTAATTCAGTCAAAGATTCCCCTTTTTCATAAAAAGAAGTCTCTGCAATAGATCTTTGGTAAGCAATAGTTAATTCATTTTTAACAGCATCAAATGATTTTACATCACCAGGCACTAGCTCTGTGACTTTAATTAAATGGTATCCAAATGCTGATTTTACTGGCTCTGAAACCTCATCTAATTTTAAAGAACTAGCAACATCCTCAAAAGCTTTGTCCATAACACCAATATTAAAAAGCCCTAAATCACCACCTTTTTTCGCAGTTAACTTATCATCAGACAATTCTTGTGCCAAAACAGAGAACTCCTTTTCCCCTAGTGCTAACTTAGCCTCTAATGCTTTTTTTAACTGCACTTCATCATCATTTGCATCCTTAGTAAAAGCAAATAATATATGACTTATTTTACGTCTCTCTTTAGTTGTGTACTGTTCCTTTTGCTCATTATAATAAGTTTGCAATTGTTCACTAGTTGGCTCTACTTGCTTGGCTAAATCATCCAAAGATAACTCTATATATTCAATAGCAATTTGCTCCTCAGTTAAATATACATTTTTATTTTTTTCGTAATATTCACTAATATCTTCATTGGAAGGTGTCTCTTCTAACTGAGGTAAAGCAACTGAAATAATTTCAATATCACGCGTCTGATTTTGTATTTTAAAGAAATTTTTGATATCCATTTCAGTCGCAAAGCTGCTTTCTATAACACTCTTCTGAAATTGCTCCATCATGAGCGCTTTTTTAATTCTATTAACAAACTCTCCTGGCGACAATCTTTGTGAACCTAACAACGCTTTATATTGTTTGTTATCAAACTTTCCATCTGTTTGAAAATACTCTAATCCCTTAATAAATCGTTTAGCTGATGTATCAGTAACAACTAACCCTTCATTTTCTACATGTTGAAATAACACTTCATCTTGAATTAGTTTATCTAATGCTTGTTTTTTTAATACACTCTCTTCAATATTCATCCCTGCTAAATTTTGACTATA
The DNA here is from genome assembly GCA_023145835.1 of Methylococcales bacterium. Lineage (GTDB taxonomy): Bacteria > Pseudomonadota > Gammaproteobacteria > Methylococcales > Methylomonadaceae > QPIN01. The sequence goes on along the minus strand of JAGLDH010000121.1, from coordinate 47,964 downwards.
TTGAGAATAAGCCCTATTTACATCTTGTTGATAAAACTCTTTATCCCCAACAGTAGCGATAGCAGTTTCTGAACCGCCCCCCATATAGTTTTGAATGCCCCATAACATAAACGGCACACAGATTAATATCAAAATAACCCAAGCAAATACCCCTTGTGATTTTTCTCTAATCTTTAATAACATATATTTTGTCCTTAAACAGATCAGTATTAACTGAAGAAAGTTGTCTATTAGTAACTTTAATGCGAACAATTAAAGCACAATAGTAAGCAATTTTTAAGCAAAAAAAAACCCCAAACCAATTGGTTCGGGGTTTTCTTATATGGCGGAGCGGACGGGACTCGAACCCGCGACCCCCGGCGTGACAGGCCGGTATTCTAACCAACTGAACTACCGCTCCATAGTCTGGTGGGTGCTGAGGGGATCGAACCCCCGACCCTCGCCTTGTAAGGGCGATGCTCTCCCAGCTGAGCTAAGCACCCGACTAAAGACGCCTAGTTTACAGCATCTTTTAAAGATTTACCAGCTTTAAATGAAGGAATTTTAGCAGCTTTAATAGTGATTTCTGCGCCAGTTTGTGGATTACGTCCTTTTCGCTCTGCTCTATCCTTTACTGAAAAGGTGCCAAAGCCAACTAATGCAACCGAATCACCATTGCTCAATGCTTCTGTTACAGAGCTAAGAAAGCCGTCTAAAGCGCGTCCAGCGTCCGCCTTCGTTAATTCAGATGCATCTGAAATTGCGTCGATAAGTTCCGATTTATTCATTATTCCCCCTTAGGAATTAAACTGATAATGTTTGTTTATATCTTCTATAGAATTCGTTATAGATTACATATTTTTACAAAAAAACTAATCTATAAAGAAGCAGGCTATTTATAACAATTGCACCCACTGTATGTCAAGTAAAAAACACCTAGACACTATGATATTAAAGGATTCTTGGATAGATTAACAGGTTTTTAATATAAATTTAATGAGAAATTATTTTAGTCCCTTTTGTTTTACCAATATTTGGACCTCTTTTTTCTTTTTTAGTTCCATCTTCTGGCACTGGCATATATTGCAAAGCAATCTCTAAAACCTCATCAATCCAGTGGACAGGCTTAATATCTAAGCTCTGCTTTATATTGCTGGGAATTTCAGCCAAATCTTTTTCATTCTCAGAAGGAATCAAAACAGTTGTGATGCCTCCACGGTGAGCAGCTAATAGTTTTTCTTTCAACCCACCAATTGGTAGCACCTCACCTCTAAGTGTTATTTCACCCGTCATAGCCACATTAGCTTTTACAGGTATTTTTGTTAATGCAGATATAATTGCCGTACACATGCCAATCCCTGCACTGGGACCATCTTTGGGTGTAGCTCCTTCTGGAACGTGAATATGGATATCATTTTTTTGAAAAACTTCACTATTAATTCCCAATAACTCTGATCGACTTCTAACAACTGTTACCGCAGCTTCTATTGACTCCTTCATTACATCACCTAGTTTACCTGTAGCTGATTGCTTACCTTTCCCTGGCATGACGGCTGTTTCAATAGTAAGCAACTCTCCTCCTACTTCTGTCCAAGCCAAACCAGTCACTTGGCCAATTTGATCCTTCTCTTCCGCAAGTCCATAACTAAAACGCTTAACACCTAAATAATCATCTAAATTTTTATCAGTAACAGATACCTTTTTCTTATCCGCTGTTAATAACAAACTTTTGACAACTTTACGACAGATCTTCGATATCTCGCGCTCCAGCCCTCGAACACCTGCTTCACGGGTATAAAACCTAATAATACTTTTTACAGCAGAACCAGAAATATCGATTTCTTTTGATTTTAATCCATTATTTTCAATTTGTTTAGAGATTAAAAAACGAGTAGCAATATTAATTTTTTCGTCTTCTGTATATCCTGCTAACCGAATAACTTCCATTCTATCTAATAAAGCAGCGGGAATATTCATAGTATTAGCTGTTGCAACAAACATCACATCAGACAAATCAAAATCCACTTCTAAATAATGATCAGCAAAGGTGTGGTTCTGCTCAGGATCTAAAACCTCTAAAAGCGCTGATGCTGGATCCCCTCTAAAATCAGCAGCCATTTTGTCAATTTCATCCAACAGAAACATAGGGTTTCTAGTTTTCACCTTAGACAAGTTTTGCAAAATTTTCCCTGGCATTGAACCAATATAGGTACGCCTATGTCCTCTAATTTCAGCTTCATCTCTAACGCCACCCAAAGCCATCCGGACATACTTTCGATTAGTTGCTCTGGCAATTGATTTACCTAAGGATGTTTTACCAACGCCTGGCGGTCCAACCAAACAAAGAATAGGGCCTTTTAGCTGTTTAACCCGTTGCTGCACAGCCAGATATTCAAGTATCCGTTCCTTTACTTTATCAAGCCCATAATGCTCTGATTCTAAAACTTCTTCAGCCACCTTCAAGTCATGACGTACTTTGGTCTTCTTTTTCCAAGGAACCCCAACCATCCAATCTATATAATTCCGAACAACTGATGCTTCAGCAGACATAGGAGACATTAATTTTAATTTATTAAGCTCTGTATCAGCTTTAGTTTTAGCATCCTTTGTCATACCAGATACTTTTATTTTCTTTTCTAGTTCATCAATTTCATTTGTGGCATCATCCATCTCACCCAACTCTTTCTGAATGGCCTTCATTTGCTCATTCATATAGTATTCTTTTTGGTTTTTCTCCATTTGTTTTTTAACACGCCCTCGAATTCGCTTTTCCATTTCTAGCAAATCATTTTCACCTTCCATGAAAGTCATCAATTTTTCAAGGCGTTGAGCAACATCTTCCATTTCTAAAACTGCTTGTTTATCTACAACTTTTAAAGTCATATGTGCAGCAATAGTATCTGCCAATCGGCTTGGGTCATCGATACCTACCAATGAATTTAATACTTCAGGTGGTATTTTATTATTTAACTTTACATAACGATCAAATGAACTAATTGTCGTGCGCTGTATAACTTCTTTTTCCTGCTCTGAAATATCCAGCTGATCATTTATATCTACAGTTGACGCGACAATATACCCATCAATATCTTGATATTTCGTAACTTTACATCGGCGCTCACCTTCAACTAAAACTTTGACAGTTCCATCAGGTAATTTAAGTAACTGTAGAATATTGGCTAACGTGCCTGCTTGATAAAGATCATCAAATGCAGGATTGTCATTATCAGCTTCTTTTTGAGCAACTAAAAGAAGTTGCTTATCATCATTCATCGCCGCTTCAATTGCATCTATCGATTTATCCCTACCAACAAATAACGGGATAACCATATGTGGATATACCACTACATCTCTAAGCGGTAATACTGGAATAAATTCATCTATTTGCTGTAAATCTGTCTGTTCTTCCATAAATGGAACCTTTAAATAATCTTACTGTGAATATAGTATATGGGGGAGCATTTCAAAAAATCAAACACTATCTTAAGCTCAAAAAAAACGGGAACCTTGTTAACCAAGCTCCCCGTTTCATTCAATATTTAGTTTTACCTAAGTTTTATAAAAAATTTATCTACATTAGAATGCATAAAAATGATTATGCTTTTTTCTGTTCCGTTTCATAAACCAAAAGTGGCTCAGATTTGCCTAAAATAACACTTTCATCAACAACAACTTTGCTAATATTCTCTGCAGATGGGATTTCATACATCGTTTCAAGCAATACATTTTCTACAATAGTTCTTAGTCCACGAGCCCCTGTTTTTCTTTCCATTGCTTTTCGTGCAATAGCAGACAAAGAGTCATCTCTAAATTCAAGTTCAGCACCCTCCATTGTGAATAAATGCTGATATTGCTTGATCAGTGCATTTTTTGGTTGAGTTAAAATCTCTACCAACGCTTCTTCATCCAACTCTTCTAGTGTTGCAACCACAGGTAATCGTCCAACAAACTCAGGTATTAATCCATATTTAATCAAATCTTCTGCTTCAATTTGAGAAAAGAGCTCTCCCACATTCTTGGTTTCATTTTTAGACTTTACTTCAGCAGAAAATCCTATTCCACCTTTTTCAGTACGATCTCTAATTACATTATCTAGTCCAGCAAATGCACCACCTACAATAAATAAAATATTCGCTGTATTTACTTGAAGAAACTCTTGCTGAGGATGTTTTCTACCACCTTGTGGTGGAATTGAAGCGACTGTACCTTCAATTAATTTCAACAATGCTTGTTGGACACCTTCACCAGATACATCACGAGTAATTGATGGATTATCTGATTTTCTTGTAATTTTATCTATCTCATCTATATAAACAATCCCAGTTTCTGCTTTTTCAACATCATAATCACACTTCTGCAAAATTTTTTGAATTATATTTTCAACATCTTCACCGACATAACCTGCTTCAGTTAACGTTGTTGCATCTGCAATAGTAAAAGGGACATCAAGTAATCTTGCTAGTGTTTCTGCAAGTAATGTTTTTCCAGATCCAGTTGGCCCAATCAATAAAATATTAGATTTTGCTAATTCAATATCATCTTTCTTAGTATTACTTCGAATCCGCTTGTAGTGGTTATAAACAGCTACAGATAACATTTTTTTTGCGTCTTCCTGACCAATTACATAGTTATCAAGCTCAACTTTTATTTCTTTTGGCTTAGGTAATTCGGCGTCTTCACCATCTCTATCTTCTTGCAATTCATCTCTAATAATGTCATTACAAAGCTCAACACATTCGTCACAAACATAAACAGATGGACCTGCTATTAGCTTTCTAACTTCATCCTGACTTTTACCACAAAAAGAACAATATAGTAATTTTTCATCACCCTTACTGCCTTTGTCTTTACTCATTGGTTAAGCTCCTTCATTATATATTTTCATAACTAAAGAATAGAATGGATAAAAAAAAATACCAACCTTAATCGTTAGTATTGCTATCTCTGTTAGATAATACTTTATCAATCAAACCATATGCCAAAGCATCTTCTGCACTTAAAAAATTATCTCTATCCGTGTCTTTCTGAATTGTATCTTTATCTTGGCCTGTATGAAAAGATAAAATTTTATTAAGTTTTTCTCTTACTAATAATATTTCTTTAGCATGAATATCAATATCTGATGCTTGCCCTTGAAACCCTCCTAAAGGCTGGTGAATCATCACTCTTGAATGAGGCAAACAAAAACGCTTTCCCTTCGCTCCTGCTGTTAACAATAAAGATCCCATGCTAGCTGCTTGCCCAATACACATTGTACTTACATCTGCTTTAATAAATTGCATCGTATCATAAATTGCCATGCCAGCAGTTACTGAACCACCAGGCGAATTAATATACAAATGAATATCTTTATCTGGATTTTCAGATTCAAGAAATAACAACTGAGCAACAATAAGATTAGCCATGTAATCTTCTACTTGACCCACCAAAAAAATCACTCTTTCTTTTAATAATCTTGAATAGATATCAAAAGAGCGCTCACCTCTTGCAGTTTGCTCAATTACCATTGGCACCAAGCCACCTGCTGCTTGTGGTGATGTTATTTGCCCAAAACTATCATATTGATTCATGCCCGTTACCTTATCCTATTATTTCGATTCTTTATCCATTACATCATCAAAACTAACATTCTCATCAGTCACCTGAGCTTGTTTAACAATCCACTCAACCGTTTGATCTTCCATATCCATTTGCTTAATTTCATTCAAACGAGTTTCATCAGAATAGTACCATGTAATCACCTCTTCAGGACTTTCATAACTACTAGCCATTTCTTCAATTGTAGTCCGAACTTTAGCATCATCAACTTTAATTTCATTATTTTTGATGATTTCACCCAACAGCAATCCCAATGCAACTCTACGTTTAGCTTGTCCTTCAAACATATCTCTTGGTATGTCAAGGTCTTCTAGCTTCATATTTTGCTTTCTAGCATTAGCCTCATAAGGCTTCATCATATTTTGGATTTCTTGATCAACTAAAGATGTAGGTACTGTGATCTGTATTTTTTCATATAAAGCATCCATAACTGAATTTTTTAGCTTTGCTTTTAACCCTAGTGCTAACTCTCTTTCCATATTGGTCTTAACATCAGCATTAAAAGAATCTGTAGTACCATCTTCTATTCCATATGCTTTAATAAAATCTTCATCTATTTCAGGTAATACAGAAGCTTCGACTATAAGGACTTCAATATCAAATTCAGCAACTTTTCCTGCTAATTTATCATTACCATAGTCTTCAGGAAATGTTATTTCAAAAGTTTTAGTTGCTCCAGCCTCTAAACCAACAACTTCATCTTCAAAGCCCGGTATCATTTTTTCAGAACCTATTTCAACGGGGTAATGTTCTACCTTACCATCTGTAAAGTTTTCTCCTTCGCAAACACCAGAAAAATGAACCGTAACACGATCACCATTTTCAGAGGCTCTTTCAACAACATTCCATTCTTTCTTTTGATCTCTTAATTTAGTAACCATTGCATCATGATCAGCTTGCTCAACTACAGCATGAGGCTTTTTAATTTCTAACGAAGACAATCCTTCCAAAGACACTTCAGGATAGACTTCAAATTCAGCCGTATATTCAAAACCAACGGCTTCATTCGTTGGATTAATGTGTGGCTGACCAGCAGGATTCAATTTTTGCTCTTGTAATGCTTGAAAATAAGTTGATTGTATCAAGTCCCCTGTTATCTCTCCTCTCACTCTATCCGAATACATTTTTTTAACAACTCGAACAGGTACTTTCCCAGGACGAAAACCATCTATTTTAACTTCGCGTGCCAAAGCCTTATATCTTGCTTCCATTTTTTCCTGAATCATATCTTCAGGAAGACTAACAGTCATTTTACGGCTTAATTCCGATGTTTTTTCGACGGAAACTTGCATTACTTTACCTCTAATAATATGTGATTTTTTATACCGATACCCAGCGATTTATAAATATATAACGTTCTACAGCTATATAATATATAGTTTTTTCGTAATTAGAGTAATTATTTAGTATATTAAATGAAACTCTGATAAAAAAAGTATAACCAAATAAGAAATTAACGCTGATTATCGTTAACCAAAACAAATCTAAGTGGTGCGAGCGGAGAGACTTGAACTCTCACATCATAAGATACTGGTACCTAAAACCAGCGCGTCTACCAATTCCGCCACGCTCGCACTTAAAGAACTAGTTATTATAATCGAACAATTCTATCAAATCAATAAATTTTCATTAGAAACTTTACAAAGTAAAGACCTATTTATTTTCTCCACTTATCCCATATTTCACTCAATAGCTGATCTACTTGAATAAAGCTATTCTCCATATATTCCAACATCCGCCAGACTCCTTGCATATATGGGGTTTTATAATAATGGGAAGAAAAGAATCCTCCTAACAGAAGAAATACAACTAAGACCATGACTAAAAAAGATAATTTAGATTTAATGTTACCTCTTATTTTTGACCATAAAAACCTCTGTAAGACTAGCAATATAGCTTTATATATCACCCTTATTACACAAGGACTCTTTGATTTTTGAGGTTCTATATGTATTCACTAGGAATAATCCATTGCTTTTTCTTCATACATCATTATATTTATTAAAGATTTTTAATCACTTCCAAAGCAGCTTCATAGTTTGGCTCTTCTGCTACGTCAGCTACTAATTCGACATACACTACCTTGTTTTCTTCATCAAGAATAATAATTGCTCTAGTCATCAACCCGGCTAAAACAGTATCCATAATTTTAACCCCATATTCTTCAGCAAAATTCGAACGAAAAGAAGAGAGTGGAATAACTTTTTTTAATCCTTCTGTTTCACAAAATCGGCTTTGTGCAAAAGGTAAATCTGCTGATATTACTAATACCACAGTATTTTCTAATCCATTAGTTTTTTGATTAAAAATCCTTGCAGAAGCTGCACAAGTTGGTGTATCTAGACTAGGCACTATGCTAAGTATTTTTATTTTACCTGCGTAAGTTTCTAACGAAACATTTTTCAATTTTCCACTAACGAGTGAAAAATCTAATGCTGTAGACCCAACAACAGGCAACTCTCCTGATGTATTAAGTGATTTACCCTGAAAAGTTATTGTCGCCATAAATTCCTCCTGCTTATCCAGACTTGTTCTCTTTTTTGCATTTATTCTAAACAAAAAAGAAATGTTACTTTTTTTTATGATGCTTAACTAAACGCTGCCTTTTTTTTATTTGCCGCTCGGTCAGTTTATTTTTCAAACCTTTAAATGGATTTTCAGTAGATTTAAAAACCAACTTTACCGGTGTTCCATGTAATTCCAGCTGCGTTCTAAAAAAATTCATTAAAAAGCGCTTATATGCTCCTGGCAGTGAATCTGTTTGCACCCCATGAATAACGATGGTTGGAGGATTACGTCCTCCTTGATGAGCATATTTTAATTTTATTCTTCGTCCTCTAACTAAAGGCGGCTGATGTGAGGTAATCGCTTCTTTTAGTATTCTTGTTAACACAGGAGTAGACATATCTACCATAGCTGCATCATACAAATCATGAACAACATCAAACAATTTACCGACACCACTGCCATGCAAAGCTGAAATTGGATGTTTTTCAGCAAACTCTAGAAACGATAATTTAATCTCAAGCTGTTTTTTTACCAATTCTTTTTGCTCTACACTAATTCCATCCCATTTATTTAAACCAATAATAAGTGCTCGACCAGCTTCTAAGACCATTCCTAATAGATGCGCATCCTGATCTGTTACTCCTTCTCGTGCATCAATTAAATAAATAACAACATTTGATTTTTCAACAGCCTGCAGCGCTTTAATAATACTAAATTTTTCTACAACTAACGATACCTTAGCCTTTCTTCTCATTCCGGCAGTATCGATCAAGGTGAATCTTTGCCCATTTCGTTCAAAAGGAATATAAATACTATCCCTCGTTGTTCCAGCCTCATCAAAAACAACGACTCTTTCTTCACCTAATATTCTGTTTACTAAAGTTGATTTACCAACATTAGGTCTACCAACAACAGCAATACTAATCCCTTTTTCCTCTTCTTCTATTTCATCTTCTGGTGGAATGATTAACTCATCAATTCGGGTTAATAACTCTCCTACTCCTCGTCCATGTGTCGCTGCAATTTGAACGGGCTCACCCAAGGCTAAAGAATAAAAGTCAACTGTTGCAACATCTGCATTTAAGCCATCAATCTTATTAGTTACCAAGACAACAGGCTTATCAAGTTTTCTTAATGAGTTTGCAATCGCTTCATCAGAACTATTCATGCCCTCTCGAGCATCCACCATAAAAAAAACTATATCTGCCTCATCTAATGCGACTTGAACCTGCTTTTTAGCAAAACTATCAATTCCCTCACTTTCATCAGAAATCCCACCTGTATCAACAACAAGGCAGTCTCTTTCTCCTCTTTTAACTCGGCCATATTTTCGATCTCGAGTTAATCCTGGGTAATCAGCAACCAATGCCTCTCGACTACGTGTTAAATAATTAAAAAGCGTTGATTTCCCAACATTTGGACGGCCAACCAAGGCGATAACAGGTAACATTAAGTTAATACTCTCTGAGGAATATGGAGTGAAATAAGATAAAAAAAAGCATCCTAATTAATAAAAAAATAAAATTTATCTTAAAAAAACGTGGGGCTCTATATTTGAAAATGAACAATAAAACCAGAAATCGCTTTGTAATTTATAGCTTAAAATTCATAAAATATTGTTCAAGGAACCTCTGATCAAGTCCAATTATTTTTAGCTTACTAAAACTGCCGATATTTTCCACGAAGATCGGTGCAATAGAATGACTATGACGTCTCACTTCGTAAAAAATAGCGACAGTTTTTTCTGCGCTAAATTCTAATCAACTTAGTCAGAGGTTCCTTAAAAAACTCGAATATAGTCTGTATTGATCGGAATAGCGACTATTTACAAATAGCGAATCGCCAAAAGCAACCTTATTAATCAAATCATTGCATTTCTAATACATATTTCTTAATTCAGAATAAGTTTGCTTTTAATGCAGTCAGAGTACCATCTTTAGAATATACATACACAACATCATCAACGACAACTGGTTTAGCCTCAATGGCAGAATCAGCAACTTTAATTCGACCTAACTGCCTTCCATCACTCCCAGCTAACCAATGCACATATCCATCAAAGTCACCAACAACCACATATTCGCTATATAAAACCGGAGCCGTCAACCTTCTATTAAATAATTCATCTTGCTTCCAAAGTGATGCGCCATTTCGTTGATCTAATTGCCATACATGACTACGAGTATCACTAATGTACAAATACCTCCAGTCATAACTAATTCCTGTATATGATGAAACATATTCATTACGCCATAGAACATCGCCATCAACCGCTAAAACTGATGTTGTTCCACCTTGGTAACTAGCAATAAAGACTGATCCATTTGTTTCAACAGGATCTACATCCAAATCAACTAATCGTTCAACTTCAGATCGTCCACTAGGTATATCAATGCTAGTTTCCCATCCACTTTTCCCATCAATTACCCTTAAAGCAAGTAACTTTCCAGTTGCATAACCAGCAATAATATTTTCATCAACTACAATGGGAGTTCCTGTTCCTCTAATACTTAACGCAGGTACATTTTTTTCAAAAACCCACATTTGAGAACCATCATCTCTGCTTAATGCAATCATTTTGCCATCTGTAGTACGCACAAGAACAATCCCATTTGCAACTACGGGGTTTGCTAGTACTTCACTCGAAACAGAAACATTCCATTTTTTTTCTCCTGTTTCAATATCGATAGCAATAATTTCAGCATTAGTTGTTGCTAAAACCGCTATTTTCTCTCCGATACCCGGCCCCGCAGAAAAACTATATTCTGTCTCCGTTTCCCAGATTAAATCACCAGTTTTTATATCTCTGGCTTGCACTAATCCTTCTATATCAGCTACCAAAGCTTTTTCATCACTAATAGCAAGTAAAAGATTCAAAAAATGCTCTTCACCTTCACCCTCACTGACATTTTCGCTCCAAAGCTCAACAATTTGAATTTCTTTCTTATATTCAACAAGCTCAGCAGGTGGTTCTTTATTATCTTCACCACCTAAAAAATAACTCCCAACACCCGTTACCAATTCATTGGTAGTCTCTAATACCGAGCAGCCAGTTAGTGACAATATTGCTAAGCCAATTAAAAACAAAGCAAAACAACGTATTCTTTTTATCATCAATTTCTTCAATTTTGGTTTATAAACAAATTACATTTACAATAGTCCATAAAACAATCTACATATTTCACTTGCATTGAAGGGTGTCATAACCCAACTAGACTTATAATGCAGTGTCCGCAGCGGCAATATCATCCAATTTAAATTGCAATAACCGCGAGCCAGTACCCGACCTTAATGCACTTTGATAAGCAGTTCTTGCCTCTCCTAAACGGTCTAAAGCAACATAAAGATCACCTTTTAATTCATCATAACTAGTGGAAAAACCTTTAGCATTTGCTTGGTCAACCTCAGCAATCAACTGCAACCCTTTTTCATTTTCACCTGTAGATTGCATTAATCTTATCAACCTAATTCTAGCTATATTTTTAAGCTCTGCTGAATCAGATTCTCGCATTTGTTTTTCAAATATAGCCTTTGCTCCGTCTAAGTCACCTTGCTTTATTTTAGTTTTAGCTAGTAATAAAGCTGAGTAAGTTGAATAAGCTGTTGATCCATACTCAATAGAAATTTTATCATTTATTTTTTGAACATCGTCATTATTGTTTTTCTCAACACTATCCAAAAGCTTGCCATATAATGCAGAAGCTTGTGTTGCCTTATCTTTTGTATAACTCTGCCAGAAATTCCAACCTGCAATCAACAATATTCCAACAATGACGCCAATAATAGTTGACGTGCTATTCTCTTTCCACCACCTTTTTATTGCGGCAACCTGTTCTTCTTCTGTGTCGTATATTTCCACTTTTTATTCTCTATAATTTTAAAAAAATTTATAAATTATGATAAAAACTTTCACTCTAATTATCATTTAATATCCGAATTAATCTTATCTCTTAATAATTGAATCAGGTCATTGCGCTGCATATTTTTTTGCTCTTGGTCAGCCCTTAGAGGTTTTAAACTAACTTCCCCACGGCTCACTTCATCTTCACCTAAAATAACCGCATATTCAGCACCACTTTTATCTGCTTTTTTAAATTGGCTTTTAAAGCTACCACCACCACAATTAACTTGCAGCTTAATTCCTCCAACCTCATTCCTGATAAATTCAGCTAATGGCAATCCTTCTTTTTCGGCTTCAGTCCCGACTAAAATCATATAGACATCTACACTACGTCTAATTGGAAGGTTTTCTAATTGCTCCAGTAATAACAACAATCTTTCCATTCCCATTGCAAAACCAATCGCATGATTAGCTTTACCACCTAGTTGCTCTATCAAACCATCATATCGTCCACCAGCACATATAGTTCCTTGTGCTCCTAAATCATCAGTAATCCATTCAAAAACAGTCTTTCCATAATAGTCCAGTCCTCGAACTAATCGAGAATTTAACTGATACTTAATCCCCAATTTATCTAGCATACTAGTTAATGATTCAAAATGAGATCGACTCTCTTCTCCCAAATAATCCATTAATTCTGGAGCATCACTAATCACTGACTGTAAATCTTTATTTTTACTATCGAGAATTCTCAATGGATTGGTTTCTAATCTACGTAGGCTATCTTCATCCAATATCTCGATATGTTGCTTAAAATACTCTACAAGCTTGGCTCTATAAACCAACCTTTCTTCGGTTGTTCCCAAAGAATTCAATTCTAGCCTTACCTTATCTCTAATACCTAGCTCTTTCCATAATCTATCTGTCAATAAAATAATTTCAGCATCAATGTCAGAACCAGACATACCATAGGTTTCTACGCCCAGCTGATAAAATTGTCGATAACGGCCTTTTTGAGGGCGTTCATGCCTGAACATCGGCCCATAATACCAGAGCCTATGCACTTGATTATGCAGCAAACCATGTTCTAAACTTGCTCTTAAACACCCAGCAGTTCCTTCTGGTCTTAACGTCAATGAATCATTGTTACGATCATCAAAAGTATACATTTCCTTTTCAACGATATCCGTTACTTCACCAATTGATCGCTTAAAAAGTTCTGTTTTTTCAACAATAGGCAACCTAATTTCTTTATAACAATAACTTGCAAGTACCTTTCTAATAATTTTCTCTGCATATTGCCAACGTGGAGTCTGTTCGGGTAGAACATCATGCATTCCACGAATAGCTTGAACGGATGATTTTTTTGTAGCCATTGAATATATTATTGTTTTTTGTAATTATTAATCATACAGTCCGCACGAATCATGTACATATCTACTCTTATCACCAACTACCATTTATTTAGTTGCTTTTTTTAACTGCTGAGCTTCTTTTGAAATTGGAAATAGCGTTAATAATTGTTCTCTATATTTTTCAGATAATTGACTATTCCCTAATGCCTGTTCAGTTTGTATTGCGTACCATAATGTTTTTGGAGTATGTTTAGCTACTGCTAAATAGCGTTGTAAAAATGCACGTGACGACATATATTTTTTTGTTTGATAACTTATTTTCTGCATTTCAAAAAGAACAGGTGAATATATATTATTTTCTTGTAACGCTTGGCGAAAATTACTTTCTGCTAATTCTTGATTACCAAGTCTTAACTCACAACGCCCTATATTAGTATATGCAAACCACTTTCTCTTATTAAGAGGTTTATTTAAAGCATTTTTCAATAATACTAATCCAAGCTGAGAGTCTCCTCTTTCACACAAAAAACGGCCATAGTTATTTTGAATAGTTGAATCATCTTCATCTAATTTTATGGCTTTTTTATATTTTTCTCCAGCAATCTCATATTGGTGTAATCGTTCATGTAACACTCCTAAAGCATTATAAACGCCTGCATTTCCCTCATCCAAATCAACCGCATCTTCTAACTTATCCTTTGCAGCTTTTAACATATTCATTTCTAAATAGCGTCTACCTAATTGTAAATTTAACGCTGCTTTTTCTTTATCAGAAACTGTTTTTTTAGAACTTTGACTACTAATACATGCACTCATCAAGACACATAATAAAGCTAAAAACAACAATCTAATACTTTTAATATGCAACATGAGAGTCTTCCATTTTTTGTAGTTTTAAATATCTACGACTTTTATCTTTAACTTTACCAACCAACTGACCACATGCAGCATCAATATCTTCACCCCTAGTTTTCCTAATAGTGGTCACGACACCTGCTTTATACAGAACTTTTTTAAACCGTAAAATGGCTTCACTTGAAGAACAAAGATAGTTTGAATTAGGAAATGGGTTAAACGGTATAAGGTTTATCTTTGATGGCACATCTTTCAATAACTTAACTAACTGCCTTGCATCCTGAACTGAATCATTAACTCCATCCAACATGACATATTCAAAAGTAATATGTCTTCTGGGGCCTTGTTTAGCATATTCCCGACATGCCTCCATTAGTTCATCTAAGGGGTATTTTAGATTAATAGGTACAAGTTCATTTCTAAGATCATCATTTGCCGCATGTAAAGAAACAGCCATACTGACATCACTTGCTTCATTTAAACGATTCATAGCAGGTACAATTCCAGATGTACTTATGGTCACTCTACGTTTGGATAAACCAAATGTAAAATCATCCATCATCAAGTTCATTGCAGCAACTACATTATCAAAGTTTAGCAAGGGTTCGCCCATACCCATCATCACAACATTAGTAATTTTTGTTTCTTGCCCTAACCTTTTTTGAGCCACATAAAGCTGTCCAATAATTTCAGAAACAGATAAGTTTCGGTTAAACCCTTGCCTAGCAGTGGAACAAAATGTACAAGCTAGAGCGCACCCTATTTGAGAAGAAACGCAGAGTGTTCCACGTTTTTCTTCTGGAATAAAAACTGACTCTACTCGATTTCCGCAACTCATTTCGATTGCCCATTTTCGAGTTCCATCTGAAGCAACTTGCTCAACAAGCATTTCTGGAGGGGTAATCGTACAATGTTCGTTTAGATAAACACGCAATCCTTTACTCAGGTTTGTCATTTGATCAAAATCAGCAACATCTTCCTGATAAATCCATTTCAGCAACTGTGTTGCCCGAAAGGGTTTTTCACTAATTCCGACAAAAAAATCCTGAAGGCCTTTTCTGTCGAAATCTAGTAAATTAATTAACTCTGTCTTAGCGGATACGGTCACAGAGCTCATCATTTGAAAAGAAATACGAAATCTCTCTTGCTGCTGATTCAGTCGCATCAGAACCATGAACAGCATTTTCATCAATACTTTCTGCAAAATCAGCACGAATAGTTCCGGCATCCGCTTCTTTTGGGTTAGTTGCCCCCATAAGATCACGATTCTTTAAAACAGCGCCTTCACCTTCTAAAACCTGTACAACAACAGGGCCAGAAGTCATAAATGAAACTAAATCATTAAAGAAAGGACGCTCTTTATGCTCCCCATAAAAACCTTGAGCTTGCTCTTTAGATAATTGCAGCATTTTTGATGCAACAACTCTTAACCCATTTTTTTCAAAACGACTTACGATTTCACCAATTACATTTTTTGCGACAGCATCTGGTTTTATAATTGAAAAAGTACGTTCTATTGCCATTTTTTGTAAACTCCAGTTTTGTTATATAAATAATTAAAATGATTAAAGGCTTGGCTTTTTAGTAGCTTAATAAAATAAAGATGCGTTATGGTAACTCATCTATTTCTTCACCTTCTTTAACAGGTAACATTAAATCTTCTTTAGTAATTCCTAAAGCCAGTACGATAGGACTCGCCACATAAATAGATGAATAAGTACCAATACCAACCCCTATTAAAAGTGCAATTGCAAAATTATGAATAATCTCCCCCCCCAGCACAGCTAAAGCAATTAAGACAAGAGCTGTTGTTATTGATGTCATCAATGTCCTACTTAATGTTTGATTAAGTGAAATATTCATTATTTCTTCAGATGATCCTTTTCTTAGTTCTCTGAAATTTTCTCTTATTCGATCATAGACAACGATCGTATCATTTAGAGAATAGCCGATAACAGCTAATACTGCAGCTAATACAGTCAAATCAAACTCCATTCTTAAAATGGAAAAGAAACCTAATGTAATAAGCACATCATGGATTAAAGCTGCAACCGAACCTAACGAAAATTTATGTTCAAAACGCCAAGCGACATAAAGCAGGATACCAAAAATAGAATAAAGTAGCGCTAACCCACCATCTTCAGCTAATTCATCACCCACTTGTGGACCAACAAACTCAACTCGACGTAAATCAGCAGGTTCTTTACTAATACTATTGACAGAACTTAATACTGCAGTACTCAGCTCAGAATTACTAACACCCTCTCGTGGTTTAATACGAATAAGAACATCTTTAGCCGTACCAAAATTTTGCACAGTGGCATCTTCAAAACCAGATTCTGCCAGCGCACTGCGTAGTTCAGTCAAATCAACAGCTTGCTTATATCCGACTTCAACCAGCGTACCCCCTGTAAAATCAATTCCTAACTTTAAACCATTGACTGCTAAAGATACTATTGAAGTAATAATTAAAATACTCGAAACAATTAGGGCTATTTTACGTTTTCCTAAAAAATCTATTTTATTGTTTAACATCTTATTTCTTCCAATTAAGCCTAATTAAATTGATAGGTTTTCAACATGACGATTTCCATAAACCTTATTTACTATCATTCGTGTTCCCCAAATTGCAGTAAATAAAGACACCAAAATACCAATAGATAAAGTCACAGCAAAACCTTTCACTGGTCCAGTACCAAAACCAAACAAGACTAAAGCAACTAACAGTGTCGTAATATTAGCATCAAAAATAGTGACAAAAGCTTTTTCATATCCTATAAAAATACTAGACTGCGGAGTGTTTCCAATCTTTATTTCTTCTTTAATTCTTTCAAAAATCAGTACATTTGCATCAACTGCCATACCAACCGTTAATACAATTCCTGCTATGCCCGGTAAAGTCAGTGTTGCCTGTAGTAAAGACAAAACAGCAACAATAATAACTAAATTAAACGCTAAGGCAACATTCGCAATAATCCCAAAGGTCTTATAGTAGATAGCCATAAAAACCAGAACCAAAGCGAACCCTACAAAGACTGACATCATTCCTTTATCAATATTATCCTGCCCTAAGCTTGGCCCAACTGTACGCTCTTCTACAATATCTACGGGTGCAGCTAAAGCACCTGCTCTCAACAATAATGCCAAATTACGTGCTTCTTGAGGATTATCTAATCCAGTTGTTTGAAACCTTTTACTAAAAGTATCTCTAATTGTCGCAACACTAATAACTTTTTCTACTTTTTCTTTATGCCTGACCTTCTTTCCATTAACTGTACGTGTCTCAGTTTTATATTCAATAAACACGACAGCCATTGGTTTACCAATATTTTTCTGGGTCATTTTCCCCATTTTTTTTGCGCCTATCCCATTCAAGGTAATAAACACAGCAGCTGAACCGTTTTGATCTATCCCAGAAGATGCATCAACAATTTGATCTCCAGTTACAATAACTCGGCGTTTTAGTAAGATAGGTTGGCCATTTTTTTCATAAAATAACCGGGAACCAACGGGGGCACGTCCATTAACTGCCTTTTGAACATCATGTTCAACATCTGCCAATCGATATTCTAAGGTTGCAGTTGTACCTAATATTTCTTTTGCTCGAGTCGTATCCTGTACACCAGGTAATTGAACAACAATCCTATTATCACCTTGCTGCTGAATAACAGGCTCTGCAACACCAATTTCATTAACTCGATTACGCAAAGTAGTCATATTCTGAGCTAAAGCAAATTTTTTAATTTCCTTTTGTTCATTTTCAGACAGAGAAACAAATAACTCACTGCTTCCTTCTGTACTCACAACATTTAGCTCTCTGAAATCATTATCTAAAATGTTTATAACAGCCGCTGTATCTTCTTCTGTTTTGAGTTTTATCTTAATACGCCCACTGTCTTTAGTAACAGACTGATATCTTATTTTTTTTGCTCTTAATGCAGAACGAATATCATTATAGTATCGATCTTCTGCTTGCTTAATTGCTGCATCCATATCCACTTCCAATAGAAAGTGAACTCCACCACGTAAATCAAGACCTAAATACATAGGGCTAGCACCAAATGAACGTAGCCACCCAGGTGTTGCTGGGGCTAAATTTAACGCAACTGTTGTATCTCGCCCTTTGGTTTCTCTAAGAAAATCAGCTGCTTTTAATTGATCATCAGTATTATTGAACCGAGCAAGCACTTTACCATCTGCAAATTCAAATGATTTTAATGGTGCACCTGACTTCTTTATACTTGCTTCAATTTCATCTGCTTTTATTTGCTCAAATTTAGTTGTTGTCGATGAAGACAATTGAACTGAAGGATCATTTCCAAATAAATTTGGTAATGCATAAAGAACTCCGACAATTAAAACAATCAGAATAAGAAGGTTTTTCCAAAAAGGGAAACGGTTTTGCATTTTTTTTCCAACGATTAAGCTTTAAAAAATGAGTGGCCACTCATTTTTTAAATCAACAGCTATATCCTGTTGAGCTTTATTTATAAGATATAAAGCCAAATTAAGAAGCGAAGATTCAATAATAGCCTCGCTTCTACCAATATTAACTTCTAGATTTTTTATTGACGGTTTTATACGTACCTTTAGGCATCAAATTAGCAATTGCATGACGCTGAACTTGTATAAAAGTATTATCTGATATTTCAACTTTCACAAAATTATCATCAAGATCCACCACTTTCCCCAAGACGCCTCCAGTTGTAACAATTTCAGCACCTTTTGAAAGTGCTCCGAGCATTTCCTTTTGTTCTTTAGCCCGTTTCTGTTGTGGTCGAATAAATAGAAAATAAAAAAACAACAAAATAGCTAACGGAAACACCAACCCCTCAATACCAGGTGCCGCAGCTGCTGGGGCAGCTTGAGCTGCCGCATCAGATATAAAAAAACTCATCTTTATCCTCGATTATTATAATAATTATTTAATCAAAACCATTCAATTCAAATGATTTGGAACAAAACATTATATTATGCCACATATGGCACAGCTTTACTCCTCAACTGATAAAATTGCTTAACAAAACCATCAAACTCACTCTTTTCTATTGCATCACGTATATCTTGCATTAACTTCAAATAATAATACAAATTATGAATAGTATTTAGTCTGGCACCTTGCATTTCTTTACATTTATCTAAATGACGCAAATAAGAGCGCGAATAATTCTGGCAGGTATAACAAGCACATTTTTCATCAAGTGGACGGGTATCAAATTCGTATTGACTATTTCTAATTTTTACCACACCTGTACTTGTAAACAAGTGTCCATTTCTTGCATTTCTAGTCGGCATAACACAATCAAACATATCTATACCACGCCTAACTGCTTCAACCAAATCTTCTGGCGTCCCAACTCCCATTAAATATCTTGGCTTATCCAGCGGCATTTTTTGATGAACCACATCCAGCGTCCTCATCATTTCTTCCTTTGGCTCACCAACTGACAGTCCTCCTATCGCATAGCCATCAAACCCGATATCAACTAACCCATTAATGGATTCTTGCCTAAGATGCTCAAACATCCCACCCTGAACAATTCCAAATAATGCCGATGGATTATCACCATGAGCGCATTTACTTCGTTCAGCCCAACGCAAAGATAGGCGCATTGAATCAGCCACTTCCCTTTCCGTTGCAGGATAAGGCGTACACTCATCAAATATCATAACGATGTCAGAGCCCAAATCACGCTGTACCTGCATCGACTCTTCTGGCCCCATAAAAATTTTACTACCATTAACTGGAGACTTAAATGTCACTCCTTCTTCGGTAATTTTCCTCATCGCACCCAGACTAAAAACTTGAAATCCACCCGAATCTGTTAAAATTGGTTTTTCCCAATGCATAAAGTCATGTAAATCACCATGAGCCTTAACCACTTTCATACCTGGACGCAGCATAAGATGAAAGGTATTACCCAAAATAATCTGCGCACCAAGACTTGTTAAATCTTCTGGGGTAAGAGATTTAACCGAACCATAAGTACCTACCGGCATAAAAATAGGAGTCTCAATAACTCCACGAGCAAATGTTAATCGCCCTCTTCGAGCATGCCTATCAGTATTTATTAGTTCAAATTCCATTGGGTTATAAATTAAATTTAAGAATCATAAAAAAGGCCGGAGCGACCGGCCTTTTTTACTCTACAGCCAGCAAGCCCTGATTAAGTCGAATAAAATTTAGCGCAGAAAAAACTGCCTATATTTTTCACAAAGCGGGACGTAATAGTCATTCTATTACACCAATCTTCGTAAAAAATACCGGCCATTTTAGCAAGCTAAAAAACAATTGAACTTGATCAGAAACTCCTTAATTGACTCTGGTTTTATTTTAACAGCCCTTGTAACAACCCATTCAACTTATGAACAAAAGCACTAGGGTCATCCAACTGACCACCTTCACTTAAAATTGCCTGATCAAATAAAATATTAGTAATATCTGCGAAGCGATCATCATCCTGCTCATCTTTAATATTGGCAACCAAAGCATGCTCAGGGTTAATCTCAAAGACCGGTTTTGAGCCTCCCATACCGCCCAGCATATTCATTGATTGCCCTGCTTCTTTCATAATACGCTCCATATTCAAACTCATATCATGAGCACCTGTCACCAAACAAGCAGGTGAGTCTGTTAAGCGATTTGTAATACGCACCTCACTAACCTTCTCACCTAAAACTTCTTTCATTTGTTTAATAACAGCTTCAAAGCTCTTACTTGTTTCTTCCTTTTCTTTTTTATCTTCTTCAGTATCTAATTTATCTAGATCCAACTCACCTTTTGCGACAGACTGCAGGTGTTTTCCATCAAAATCAGTCAAATTAGAAATCAACCATTCATCAACACGATCAGCCATCAAAATGACTTCAATGCCTTTTTTACGAAAAATCTCTAAATGCGGACTATTTTTAGCCGCAGAAAAACTGTCAGCAGTCACATAATAAATATGCTCCTGATCTTCTTGCATACGCCCCACATAATCAGTAAGTGACACATCCTGCTTCTCTTTATCCGTATGAGTTGAAGAAAATCGCAATAATTTTGCTACAGCATCTTTATTTTTATGATCTTCAATCACACCCTCTTTAATTACATTACCAAACTCAGACCAAAACTTTTCATACGTTTCAGCATCGTTATTAGCCATCGTTTTCAAAAGCCCTAAAACCTTTTTAACGGCTCCGGCTTTGATGGTACTTATTTGCTTACTTTGCTGTAAAATTTCTCTAGATACATTCAATGGCAATGAATCAGCATCGATCACCCCACGAACAAAACGCAAATAGCGAGGCATTAACTGCTCAGCATCATCAGTAATGAAAACTTTACGAATATAAAGTTTTACACCATGCTTAGCATCTCTATCCCACATATC
The DNA here is from genome assembly GCA_023145835.1 of Methylococcales bacterium. GTDB lineage: Bacteria > Pseudomonadota > Gammaproteobacteria > Methylococcales > Methylomonadaceae > QPIN01. The sequence continues at coordinate 26,452 of JAGLDH010000121.1, read as the reverse complement.
AAAGGGGGCTCTAGCAGGCACATAGAGCAACAATGTATACTCATTTACACCTTCTACTTTGCTATGCACATGTGTTAATGGATCTTGAAAATCATGACCGACATGCTTGTAAAATTCGCTATATTCTTCATCTGAGATCTCATCTTTTGATCGAGTCCATAAGGCTGACGCGCTGTTAACTGTTTCATCTTCAATTCGTGCTGGAGCCGTCTCTTTACCATCTTCATCAGTTTCTGCAGGAATATCTTGACTCATGATGATGGGTAGAGAAATATGATCCGAAAACTTCTTTACGATAGAGCGCAACCTAAAACCATCAAGAAACTCATCCTCACCCTCTTTCAGGTGCAGGACAACCTCTGTTCCACGAGTTTTTTTATCTACAGTTTCTAACGTGTAATCACCTTCACCCGCCGACTCCCATCGCACAGCTTCTTTTTCACCTGCTTTACGCGTTGTCAAAGTTACTTTATCTGCCACAATAAATGATGAATAGAAACCTACACCAAACTGACCGATTAACTCACTATCTTTTGCTTGATCCCCTGTTAACTTCTCAAAAAACTGTTTGGTTCCTGATTTTGCAATAGTGCCGATATGATCCTGAACTTCTTCTCTAGTCATACCAATACCCGTATCTGTTACAGTAACGGTACGCTCATCTTTATCAAAATCAACACGAATTGAAAGATCACTATCACCTTCATAAAGGCTTTCATCCGATAATGCTTCAAATCGTAATTTATCCGCTGCATCAGAACCATTCGAAATCAACTCACGAAGAAATATTTCTTTGTTACTGTACAAAGAATGGATCATTAAATGTAATAAATGCTTAACTTCAGTCTGAAACCCGAGTGTTTCTTTTTTTGTTTCAACAGCCATTTTGTTTTTTCCTGTAATTCTAATTTACTAAATTGGTTTGGTTATTATTTGGGGCCATAATTTTATTTTTCAAGATAAAATTTAAATATCAACTCCATATATTTTCAATCCAGTATAAGAATCTCTTTGCCAGATAAAAAAAGACCCTATTCTAGAACCAAAAAAAAAGGCCGTGTCTTTCGACTACGGCCTTTTTGTAGAAATGAGTAAAAACCCCTTTCCAATAATACGATTAACGTTTTGAGTATTGCGGACGCTTTCTAGCTTTATGTAGACCAACTTTCTTACGTTCTACAACACGCGCATCACGAGTTACATATCCCGCCGCTCTCAACGTAGGACGCAATTCTTCATCAAAGTCCATTAACGCTCTAGTAAGACCATGACGAATGGCTCCGGCCTGACCAGAAGGGCCACCACCTTTTACAATAACATTCAAGTCAAAATCAGCCACTTTCTCAAGAAGCTCTAGTGGCTGCCTAGCAACCATTTGGTCAGTTTTACGACCAAAATACTCTTCTATAGTTTGACTGTTAACAGTAAACTTACCTGATCCAACTGTTGCATAAACACGCGCCACCGCACTTTTACGACGACCTGTTCCATAATATTGAGCTGCCATAATTATCCTATATTTCTAAAGCTTTTGGCTGTTGAGCCTGATGATCATGAGAAGATCCTGCATATACTTTCAATTTCTTGAACATTGCACGACCCAATGGGTTTTTAGGCAACATACCTTCAACTGCACTTCTAATAATACGATCAGGAAAAGTTTTTCTTAACTTACCTAAACTTACAGACTTTAAATTACCAATATAACCCGTGTGATGGTAATAAATTTTATCTTGTTCTTTATTACCAGTTACACCAATTTTTTCAGCGTTAATTACGATAATGTAATCACCTGTATCGACATGTGGTGTATATTCTGGCTTATGTTTACCGCGAAGACGTCGTGCAACTTCAGTAGCAAGGCGACCTAATGTCTTACCTTCTGCATCAATTACGTACCAATCGCGCTTAACTTCTGCTGGCTTTGCACTAAATGTTCTCATCTTTACTTTAGTAATTCGTTAAGGCTTTAAAAGCGGAAATTGTACTAGACAAAACCAATACTTTCAAGTCTATTTATAATTTTATATTGAGTGCGTGTAATTTACGATATAAATGTGTTCTTTCCATACCAATAGCTGCAGCAAGTTTTGCCACACTACCTTCTGTTTTTTCAAAATGATATTCTAGGTAAGATTTTTCAAAATGCTCTCTTGCTTCTTTTAAAGGAAAATTAAAAAACTCAGGAACTGATGAATTTAATGTAGGCTCAGCAGATATTGATCCTAGTGCTGCTTTCACTTCATCCATTTCAATATCGTCTCCAGCACCCAAAATCATTAAGCGCTGAACTAAGTTTCTCAACTCCCGCACATTACCAGGCCAACTATAATTTCTTAAATAATTTTGCGATGCCATAGAAAATTTTCTAAAAGGAAGCTTTTCAACATTGATAAAATAATCTACATAATAACTTAACAGGCTAGGGACATCTTCACCATGATCTCTTAAAGAATGAATATCTAAAGCGACTTCGTTCAACAAATAATATAAATCTTGACGAAACCGTCCTTCATTGACTTCCTCATCCAAGTTCACTCGTGTTGATGTAATAACCCTTATATCTACCCGAACAGCTTCACTACCACCGACCCTGAGAAAAGAACTAGACTCCAAAGCACTCAGCAACCTAGCCTGAGTTTCCAGATCCATTCCAGCTATTTCTCCTAAAAATAATGTTCCTCCGTGAGCCTGCTCTAGAAGCCCTTGGTAAACTTTTTCACCGTCTTCTTTACCAAAAAACTCAACGGTTGAGTTTTCTGGAGAAATACTTCCCACTGTTACATCAATAAAAGGCCCTTCACGACGAGCAGTATTATTGTGCAAATATCGAGCAAACAGCTCTTTACCAACGCCAGCCTCCCCAACAAGCAATAATTTTGCATTATGTTGAGCTAATCGTTTCAACTGTTCTTTTGTTCGCTCAACCACCACACTTTTGCCAACAGGTTCTATTTCTAACATTAATTGCTGTTTAAGACCTGCATTCTCTTGTTGTAAATAACTAGCTTCAAGTGCTCTCTCAACTGTCAGCAATAGTTTTGCTAAAGACAATGGTTTTTCTAAAAAATCATAAGCCCCTAGTCTTGTTGCCTCTACAGCCGATTCAACAGAACCATGTCCTGACATCATAACAACAGGGCAAAGTGTTTTATCTTCTGCTACCCACTCTTTTAATAAAGTTATTCCATCAGTATCGGGCATCCAAATATCAAGTAAAATCAAATGAGGTTGTCGTTGTTTTTTTTTATCTCTCGCCGAAGCAGCATCTTCTGCCATTTCAACCTGATAACCTTCATCTTCAAGAATTTCAGACACTAATTGTCTGATATCCGGCTCATCATCAACAACAAGTATAAAAGGTAATTCTGCTTTCAATGTTTTATCCTAAATTGTGGGTAACTGAATAACAAATCCAGCACCATTAGTATACGCTGTATCCACCCAGATTACGCCTCCATGCTCTTCAATAATTTTCTTTACAATAGCTAACCCTAAACCTGTTCCTTTTACTTTAGTTGTAACATAAGGCTCAAATAATGTGTCTATCTGCTCTGTATTTAGCCCACATCCATTATCATATATTCCTAACTCAGCATAAATTGCATTATTTAGTATGACTTTATCGAGCTTAATTATTATTTTCCCTTTGCCTTCCATGGCTTCCTGTGCATTTTTTATTATATTATGTATAACTTGTCTAATGCTAACTGGATCCACTTCAACAGTAATATTTTCAAAATTGAATTGAGTCTCTATCTTAATTTTGGCCTGAAATAGATATAATGCCAAAACCTCATTTACCAACTCATTAAGATTAATGAGTTCTACCTGTTTTTTACTAGGACGAGCATATTCTGAAAAGTCATCAACCATACTTTTCATTGCTTCTACTTGCTGAACAATTGTCTGAGTTGATCTCTGCAACATTTGTGCTGACTTATCTGTCAATTCATCTGCTAATTTATGCTGTAATCTTTCTGCTGCTAATTGAATAGGGGTTAACGGGTTTTTTATTTCATGGGCTAATCGCTTGGCAACCTCACCCCAGGCAGCATTTTTTTGTGCCTGTATCAAATCTGTCACATCATCAAAAACAACGATTGCACCTACCCGCAGACCTAAAGAAGAAAATAATGAAGTTCCTCTACATAATAATTCTTGACGTCCATTAGGCCCTAAAAATGCAAATCTTTGTTCCCAGATATCATCTGATTGCTCTAACAAACCTTGTATCTCATTCAACAATTGAGCCAATTCCGCATGTTCTTTAATAATTTCTGATAAATTTTGACCAACAAAATGACTCACATGAACATGAAGTATTCTATAAGCAGCTTGATTTGCGGTTCGTATTTTATGCGAAGATCCAAAACTAATAACACCAGCAGTCAAGTTTGATAAAACACTCTCAAGATATGCTCTTTGATGCTCAACCTCTGTACCTGCTGCCATTATTTCGTCATTAGACATAGCTATTCGCTGAGTCATTTCATTAAATGACTCAACCAAAAAACCCAAGTCATCCTGCCTCATTACTGGCAATTGTTTTTTATAGTCTCCACTGGCAACAGCTTGCGTTCCTTTCACCAACTCCTTAACTGGAGCAACAATATGTCGAATACTAATAAAAGCCACCCAAATAGCAGCTAACAAACTTAACAACAAAATTAACGACAATACTAATAAGAAACTTGTTTTTAAAGAGTCGCGTAAAAACTTCATTTCTTGGTAACGCACAAAAGCAAAATCTATAGAATCTGCCAAATCAGAAATTCTCTCAGGAATAGGAAATAATACCTGCAAATAGCGTGGCGGTTCTTCATAAACAGGGACAATCACCTGAATCAAAAGCTCTCCATCTTTGCTATGGCTCAATGCATAATAATCTCTATTCTGTCGCGCTTGTAACCAAATATCTTTTTCTGGTAATTGAGGAAGAATATCACTTGGATCAATACTATTTGAAGCGATAACATGACCTTGGCGAGAAAACAGTGCTATTTCAGTTGCCCCCACTTTATTTCGTATATCTCCCATTTCAAGTGTAATTAATGTTTGAGATTTCCCTTTTATTTCTCTAGCTAATCCTCTCGTTTGCTTAAGATGTAATCGCATTCTCTGATCTAAAGACACTTCACTCAACTCTAAAGCATCTTCCATCGCCTTGTCTAATTCCACATTAAACCAGCTATCAATGCCTTGGTGTAAAAACTGCACAGAAAAATAAAAAACAATTGTTGCTGGCGCAATAGATAACAATACAAACAAAAATATCATCCTTGCTGTCAGCTTAGAACCAGCCTCCCTCTTTTTTAACTCACGCGCCAAAGAGTAAACATTAATCGCAATAAGTGCTAATAAAATAATCGACCCAAGGCTATTACCCAATAATAACCATGAATACATATCATTTAATTCTGAAGACTCCAAAGTTGCAGAGCTCATTAACTGCAACGACAATATTATTAAACAAAATAATATTAGAATTAAAACATTAGCAGGCAGTTTTATTTTTTTTGTTGCCATATTGCCCACTGACTAGATAACGCCCATTGAGAGTCAAAATATGAAATAGGACGTAAAGGAATGGGCAGAGCCTCACGATCGAACAAGACTTTTACAGCCACCAGAATTTGTTTATTTTTTTGTATTTCTTGCTTATTAATAATAGCTAAATTACGAATTTTTGATATTGCATTGAATGAGGCTTTCAAAGTAGAAAACATATCTACCACCCCATTTTCATCAACACTATAAAGATTTAATAATTCATGGTTTTTAATCTTATAACTTATTTGTTTTTCTTCCAGCACTGTGTTCCAAAACCATCCTTCTTGTTCAACTTTAATGACAATTACCCAAGTCAATACAATTCCTTTTTGCAACGCTTCTTTAGCTATAGGGCTTAATTTAAAATTTATATCTGCATTTAATGTAAACCATGGACTTTTAGGCTTTACTTCAACAATAATATTTTTAATCTTTGCTGAATAATCTTCTGAATAAGCCGGGTCTGCAAAGAACCCAAGAAAAAATACAATACCGATAATTTTATAGTTGTTTGACCAATTTAGCATAATAAAAGCCATCCATACCTTGCTCACCTGTTAAGATTTGACGTCCAAACTGCCTTTTTATACCCCACTCCCCATTAATAATAATCTCAGATGCATTCGCATGATCATGTAAAAACACACCAATCTGGTTTTCGTTCTCCTGTTTTAAAATAGAACAAGTTGCATACAACAATAGACCACCAGGAACTAATAACTCCCAGGCTGCATTTAAAATTTTCTGTTGAACAATTTGTAATGCTTCAATATCAGATTCTCTGCGCAACACCTTTATGTCGGGGTGCCGCCTAATTACACCAAGAGCTGAACAAGGCACATCAACAAGAATCCTATCAAAGGTTTTACCTCGCACCCATACACCTGGTTGAGAGGCATCGCCAACAACCACATCGGCTTGCAATCCTAATCGCTGCAAATTTTCGGTCACTCGCTCTATTCTATTTTTATCAATATCAACAGCGAGCAGAGACTTTATTTTTGGCTCTCGCTCAAGAATAGCTGCCGCTTTTCCACCGGGTGCAGAGCATAAATCTAGTACAGAATTATTAGGCTGTACATCTAATAATTCAGCAGCCAACTGTGCTGCGGTATCTTGCACAGAAACGACTCCACCACTAAATCCAGGTAATTTTTCTACAGCAACCGCCTGTTCCAACACAATCGCGGAGGTGCAAAATGGCATAGGATCAGCTTTAAATAACTGTTCAGTCAATAAATCTAAATAAGCTACTTGAGTCATCTTCGACACATTAACACGCAACACCATCGGTGGCTGGCGGTTATTTTCTATAAAAATATTCTGCGCTTGCTCCCCCCAATCATCCTTAATTGCATTAATCAACCACTCAGGATGAGAATATAAAGTCGACCAGCTTTGATCTGCCTTCTTTTCTAAATCATCCTGCTCTCTAATATATCGCCTAAGAACACCATTTATTAATGATTTTGCCCAGTTCTTTTTCTTGGCTGCCGAAACGGTTTCTGAAACAGCCGCATGCGACTTAACCCGCATATATTTCAACTGATACAGCCCTATCAGCAATAACATTTTTATATCCGTATCTTTATTTCTAAGCGGCTTAGGTAGCAGTTGTAGCAATATAAAATCAAGTCGATGATATTGCCGCACCACCCCAAAACATAAAGCTTGTATAAAAGCTCTATCTTTACTCTCCTCAATAGAAGAAGAAAAAACAGCATCTAAAGCGACTGTTAAAGATTGTCCATCTTTAATAACTTTAGATAAAACACTCGCAGAAACTAAACGTAAATTCATTTGCCTAACTTAACACCATCAACATCATGAGAATTTAAGAAAGCATGTATTTCCATTCTTTTCCCCCCAGGCAATTGAACTTCCAATAAATCAATAACGCCATCACCCGTTACTACCTTCATCTGCTTTCCCAAGTGCATAACAGTCCCTGGCAACAAATCACTTTCTTGCTCAGTTAATGCTGCCTTCCATACTCGCATCACTTTTCCTTGAAAAAGTGTTTGGGCTACGGGCCAACTATTAAATCCTCTTATTTTTCTGTCCAACTCTACTGCAGATTGAGCCCAGTCTAACAATGCCTCACTTTTTTCCAGTTTAGATGCATACGTCACTAATACCTCATCTTGCTTCTCAGCCACGACAGTTTCAGTTTCTAGCTGTGCCAATACTTTCTGTAAACCTACTGCTCCTAAATTAGCCAACTTATCATGCAAATCACTGCTAGTATGATATGGCTCTATCTTACATTTTTCTTTATGCAACATATCACCTGCATCCAGTTTTTTTATAATTCGCATAATCGTAACGCCTGTTTCATCGTCTCCCGCCATAACAGCACGATGAATAGGTGCAGCTCCACGCCAGCGAGGCAATAAAGAACCATGAATATTAATGCATCCCAGTCGAGGAACATCCAATATTTTTTGTGGCAGAAGAATTCCATAAGCAACAACAATCATCAAGTCAGCTTTAAAGGAAACAAACTGTTCTAAATTATCACTTGTTCTTAATGTTTCTGGTTGAAGCACTGGAATATCAGCATTTAATGCCAAGGCTTTAACGGGGCTTGGAGTTAGTTTTCTTCCTCTACCCGAGGGTCTATCAGGCTGGGTATAGACCGCACAAATTTCGTGATTTGAATCAATCAACATTTGTAAGGCTGGCACTGCAAAATCAGGTGTTCCAGCAAAAATTATTTTCATTTAGTGTTTTTACCTTCCTGTTTATGTATTTTGTCTAATTTAGTTTTTATTCGCTTTCTTTTAAACGAAGATAAATAATCCACAAATAACTTTCCGTCCAAATGATCCATCTCATGCTGAATACAAACGGACAAAAGACCCTTAGCTTCAATTTCAAAGGGTTTACCATCTTTATCCATTGCTTTTACTTTAATATGCTCTGCGCGATAAACCATTTCAAAAAAACCAGGCACAGATAAGCAGCCCTCTTCCGTCTCTTCTTCTCCATCTTTTTCAATTATCAAAGGATTGATCAAACATAAATGTTCATTTTTGTCTTCACTTACATCTATCACAATAACTCGCTGATGAACATTAACCTGGGTTGCAGCTAACCCAACGCCTTTATAATCATACATTGTCTCCAACATATTATTTACTAATGTCTTAACCTTTCCATCAAAAACAGTAATTTCTTTTGCTTTTGTTCTCAATCGTTTATCAGGAAACTCAAGAATAGTTAGAATACTCAACTAACACTCCACTTTTTAATAGTCTTTTAAAATACTAGAATTCTATCCGATTTCATCTAAACTTTGAATTTATAGTGCCTTTTAAATTTATAGGATAAAATATAGTATGGTTTTTAGAACAATTATAGGGATACTCCTCCCCTTATTATTCAGTGTAAATACCTTAGCACAAAATCTTAAAATTAAGCCAAATCACCCAGACCAATATACTGTTGTAAAAGGTGACACCTTATGGGATATCTCTGAGCATTTTTTGCAAGACCCATGGCGTTGGCCTGAATTATGGGGTAACAATCCTCAGATTAAAAATCCTGACTTAATTTATCCAGGGGATACCTTATATTTTTCTATTGTCAATGGTAAACCGCGACTTAGCTTTTCAAAAAACCTAAATAGTACAAGGCTTAAACCTCGCATAAGAAAATCATCTATTGAAGAAGCTATAAAACTTATTCCAACAGATGCTATCGCCCAATTTTTAACGTCACCCAAAGTTGTTGATAAAGATACATTGGACAATGCACCTTATATTATTGACTTTGCAGGAGAACATTTAATTGTAGGAGCCGGAGATAGAGTTTATGTCAGATCCATTCCTTCTTCCAACTTTTATAATTACACCATTTACCGCTCAGGAGAAACTTATGTCGACCCAGAAACAAAAGAAGTTTTAGGTTATGAAGCAAAATTTGTTGCTGATACCACTTTAGAAAAAAATGGCGACCCAGCGACACTTGCCATTACTAAATCTAACCGAGAAATTCGTAGAGGCGATAGGATAATGCCTTCCTCTAACAATGAAATAGCCTTAAACTATTTCCCTCGTCCACCAAAAGAACCTATCTCTGGAAGCATTATTAGCGTGATGGACGGTATTTCTCAAATAGGTCAACATAATATTGTTGTATTAAACAGAGGGTCTGATGACGGCATAAAAAGCGGTCATATATTTAATATTCACCAAAAAGGACGTATTATTCCTGACCCTTTCAGCAAGCAAAAAAATGCTGCAGTAAAACTGCCTGATGAATATGCGGGCGTTCTCATGGTCTTTCGCCCATTTAAGCGGGTAAGCTATGCTTTAGTGCTAATGGCAACTCAACCCATTCATGTGCTTGATAAAGTACTCACACCTTAGTATTCTATTAACAATTGAATTTGGCATTAGATTGCTAATGCCAAAACCCTTCACAAGGATGTGAAAACCATACTTCGCTCGGTCACAACAACCTTCGAAGAAAATTGTTTCTCCAATCTTCCTCAAGTATTTATTAGTGACCACACCTCCTCCTACTTCAGAACAACTCAAATACTGGTTAGCACTCCTAAGAACACCTGGGGTAGGTGCTAAAACATTTCTAAACGTTCTAAACACTTACCAACCCCATCAATTATTTTCTCAATCTCATAGCTCTCTTTTCGCTTTAGGATTAAACACCAAAAGTATCAATTTCATTCGGTCTCCTAACTGGGAGCTTATCGAAAAAGATTTGCTTTGGGTAAGCCAAACTAATAATGATGTTGTAACTATCATTGACCCAAACTACCCCTCTCAATTAAAAGAAATAGATAATCCTCCTCCCTTATTGTTTATACATGGTAATAAAGAGCTACTCACCCAACCTCAAATAGCCATCGTTGGCAGTCGAAATCCATCACCATTAGGTAACCAAGCCGCGATAGATTTTGCTTATTCCTTGGTCAATCATGGATTTACAATTACCAGTGGTCTTGCCTTAGGTATTGATGCAGCAAGTCACCAAGGTGCATTAAACGCTAAAGGTCACACCATTGCTGTCACAGGAACAGGCCTAGATAGAGTTTATCCTGCTTGCAATAAAAAACTAGCAACAGAAATTGCAAAAACTGGACTCCTTATTTCTGAATTTCCTCCTGGAACAACAGCTAAAGCCAATCATTTCCCAAGAAGAAATAGAATTATCAGTGGATTATGTATTGGCTTGTTAGTTGTTGAGGCTGCCAAACAAAGTGGTTCATTAATTACGGCTCGTATGGCACTTGAAGAAAACCGAGAAGTATTCGCAATTCCTGGCTCTATCCACAACCCATTAGCTCGAGGTTGTAATGCTTTAATCAAAGAAGGTGCAAAACTTGTCGAAAATACTCAAGATATTTTTGACGAAATAGGCGAGCATAATCAACAGGTTACAGATTATCCACAAAAAAACATTAAATCAACACTTGACCTGGAGCAACAAAATCTATTGAATCTTATTATGTTCAGCCCCACATCTGTAGATTGGTTAGTACAGGAATCAGGTTTTTCAGTAGAAATCATCTCTTCGATGTTATTAATACTTGAATTACAAGGTTCTATTGCAGCCACACCTAGTGGCTATATACGACTTAAATAACTGATCCTATGAAAGAAAATATATTTGATGTCTTAATCTATCTTTTTGAAAATTATTTAGATGATTCAATAGACCTACTTCCTGATAGCGAAGATATTAAAACCGAACTTGTTCAGGCAGGCTTCAAACAGTCTGAAATAAATAATGCATTTAATTGGTTAGAAACCTTAACTGAAAAAAGCTCAATCAAACCCAGCCTTTCTTCTGCATTTCGTATTTTTACACCTCAAGAAGAAATAAAACTGGATTTAGAATGTCGTAATTTATTACTTTTTCTTGAGCACAATGGTATCTTAACGCTCACTAACCGAGAAATTGTTATTGACAGAGCAATGGCAATTGAAAACAAAACGCTTACCCTAGATGAATTAAAATGGACTGTATTAATGGTTTTATTAAGTCAAACAGACGACGACATTGCCTTTTCAAGAATGGAAGATATTGTCTATGATTTAGTACCTACGCTGTTACATTAACCACTTAACTTCCATATTTTTTTATTATAATGAGTAAAAATCTCGTCATTGTAGAATCACCTGCAAAGTGTAAAACCATTGAAAAATATTTAGGAAAAGACTTTCAAGTCTTAGCCTCGTATGGCCATGTTAGGGACTTAATCCCTAAAGAAGGCGCTGTTGATACCGAGCATGATTTCAAAATGAAATATCAAATCATTGATCGAAATCAACGTCATCTCCAAGAAATCACAAAAGCTGTTAAAAAAGCCGAGACTTTATATCTAGCAACTGATCCTGATAGAGAAGGTGAGGCCATTTCATGGCATGTTTTTGAACATTTAAAAGCAAAAAAAGCCTTAAAAGATAAAGATGTCCGTCGGGTAGTTTTTCATGAAATCACTAAAAAAGCAGTGACTGAAGCCATTGCTAATCCAACAGAGTTATCAATCAACATGGTTAATGCACAGCAAGCTCGCCGTGCACTTGACTATTTAGTAGGCTTTAATTTATCACCACTCCTATGGAAAAAAATTCGTAGAGGTTTATCTGCAGGTCGGGTACAAAGCCCTGCTTTAAGAATGATCGTTGAACGTGAGTTAGAAATTGAAGCATTTAAAACACAAGAATATTGGTCTCATACTGCTGAACTAACTGCTGAAAAACAAAAATTTAAAGCAAAACTGACTTACTTTGAGGGTGAAAAACTGAAGCAATTTAGTATCACAGATAAAGATAATGCAGAAAAAGTAAAACATGCCTTAATTGCGGCAGCTGACGGAAAATTAATTGTTGAGAAATTAGAAAAAAAACAACGTAAACGTAATCCTGCAGCACCATTCATCACATCAACACTACAACAAGAAGCGTCTAGAAAGTTAGGGTTCACCACTAAAAAAACCATGATGGTTGCTCAACAACTTTATGAGGGAATTGAGGTTAAAGGTGAATCAGCTGGTTTAATCACCTATATGCGTACAGACTCAGTTAACTTATCTGATGAAGCACTTGGACAAATCCGTGATCTAATTGCTGAAAAGTACGGGAAAGAAAATGTACCACCGCAACCCCGTTCTTTTAAAACCAAATCAAAAAATGCACAGGAAGCTCATGAGGCCATCCGCCCTACCTTGGCTCATAATTTACCAGAAAAAATAAAAAACCACTTATCTACCGACCAATTTAAACTCTATCAATTAATCTGGAAGCGAACCATTGCTTGCCAAATGATTCATGCAACGCTTAACCAGGTTGCTGTTGATTTAAGCTGTGGTGGCAAAGAAAATATGTTCCGTGCTACCGGTTCTACCATTGCTAAACCAGGATTTATGGCGGTGTACTTAGAAGGTAAAGATGATAACAAGGAAAATGATGACAAAGAAAGCTTTCTCCCTCCAATGAAAGAAGGTCGACCTATTCCTCTAAATGAAATTATTGCTACCCAACATTTCACAGAGCCCCCTCCTCGATATGGTGAAGCTAGTCTAGTTAAAGCATTGGAAGAACATGGTATCGGCAGGCCATCAACCTATGCAACTATTATCTCTACTCTACAAAATAGAGAATACGTAACACTAGAAACTAAACGCTTTCATCCAACTGATGTGGGTAGAATCGTCAATAAATTTTTAACTGATCATTTCAATAAGTATGTTGACTATGATTTTACTGCCAATTTAGAAGATGATCTTGATGCAGTAGCACGAGGGGAAAAAGAATGGATTCCCCTGATGCATGACTTTTGGAAACCCTTTACCAAATTAATTGTTGAAAAGGAAGAAAGTGTTCAGCGTAAAGATGTGACTCAGGAAGCCATTGATGAAAAATGTCCTGAATGTGACAAACCTCTTTCTATCAGACTTGGGCGAAATGGTCGCTTTATTGGCTGTACTGATTACCCAACTTGCTCCTACACTCGCAATCTAAATGACGATGGAACAGAAACCACAGCACCTGAAGTTGTTGAAGGAAGGACGTGCCCAAAATGCAAATCAGATTTAGTGATAAAAACAGGTCGCTATGGTAAGTTTATTGGCTGCAGTGACTATCCTAATTGTAAACATATAGAACCTTTGGAAAAACCCTTAGATACAGGTGTTGAGTGTCCTCAATGTAAAAAAGACAATATTCTTAAACGTAAATCTCGTTATGGGAAAATATTTTATTCATGCTCAGCTTATCCTAAATGTGAATACGCCATCTGGAATGCCCCAGTAAAAGAAAGTTGTCCTGATTGTAATTGGCCAATTTTAACGTTAAAAACAACTAAAAGACGAGGCCCAGAAAAAGTCTGCCCTCAAAAAGAATGTAAATATGCCACGCCTTATGAAGGAGACCCTGAGGATGTTAATGGCCCCAAAGAGCCTCCTTCTAAATAAATAGTAGAGCGGACTTTACTCCGCTCAAACCTATACCAACATACTATTAATGTCTTCATTTCAAATTCGCCAAGCTGTAGAAAAAATTAAAGCAGGTGAAGTTATTGCCTATCCAACTGAAGCTGTTTTTGGGTTAGGCTGTGACCCCTTAAATAAAGAGGCAGTACTGAATCTATTAACTTTAAAAAAACGCTCTATTGACAAAGGCTTAATTCTCATTGCCTCATCACTCACTCAACTTGAGCCCTACCTTCAATTAACCCCAACTATAACATCTCAAATCCAAAACACTTGGCCTGGCCCTGTCACTTGGTTAATACCTTGCCAATCGTGGGTTCCTAAATGGTTAACAGGAAAACACAGCTCTCTAGCAGTAAGAGTAACTGATCATCCTATTGCTCAAGCGTTATGCAAAGAAAATGGTGCTCCTGTAATCTCAACCAGCGCAAACACTCACGATAAACCTCCTGCCACGTACTCATGGATGGTCTCAAATAACTTTAAAAACAAAAGCTTATTTATACTTCCTGGCCAAGTAGGTCACTTAAAACAAGCGACTCCAATTTATGACATTTTAAATAAACAACAAATTCGTTAAAAACGTTTTTATACTTCACGTGACCAAGGAGTTATGTCAACAGCAAGAGGCTATAAGGATACATGCTACCAAAATACAGGGGATTCATAATAAATCACAAACTTGTTTAAACAACAAAATCTACCCGCAAACATCACTCAATAAATAAACTGCACCTTTAGTCACGAGAAGTATACATCTCATACTATATTTTTTTTAATTACCCACACCAACATAAGCAAGCTCCAATGCATGTTGTGAATTTTTACATCCTTCAGATGCCTGTAGACCTGGATTATCAAAGCATTCTTTATTTTTTACGCGAGCTTCTTTAATATTTGCTAAATACCAACCTACTGACTCCTCTTCCTTACTACTTGCTTCACTATTATTTGTCTCAGCTATCGCAGTGATAGCAATTGTTGTAAGAACCAATCCAATAATTAAACCTTTTTTCTTCATATTTACATCTCCGCATCAAAATTAAAAAAATAACCATATATAATTTAATAGGTTAAGAAGAGTTTAGACAATAAAATAATACTTGAAAATGTGGTAAATTGCCGCGCGTCAATATGCCACTCCTAATTGGCACGTTAGTTGAAAGGTATGGTTAGTTTGAGCTGTAGAAAACAAGCTATTTTGAGTACAATTACAAATGAGAATTTTATAGTCGGCTAATTTTCAATAGCGGCAATGAATCATCAAAAACCAAGTTAAACCAAGGTATAGTGCCATTATTAAGCAGGGTAATACCTTAATCAAAAACACAATTTAATCTATTTATCAATAAATTAATAGAAAGTAATAACCATAATTTTTACGAAATAGAAATAAGATATATTTTATAGAAGTTGATATTTTCCAAGGCATTTAACCACTTTTTAATGCGTCAAATACCTCAAAATCACATAAAGAAGAAAAGAATCAAGAATCGTCTGTTAATTTAGCTAAATCACTTAAATATTTAAGCGTTTGTGAATACTCCTCTTCCTTATTATCTCTAACAGTTGCATGAGCAACTTTTCTACCTTTCCTAAAATCTTTAGCATATAGGTGAAGATGGCTGTTATCAGCTTTTAATATATCTTCTAGTAAAGGAAGACCACCAATAAAATTAACCATTCCTGTATGACCTAACGCCTTAGTTGACCCCAGAGGCAAATTTAAAATAGCACGTAAGTGATTTTCAAACTGACTGGTTTCTGCACCTTCTATTGTCCAATGCCCAGAATTATGGACTCTTGGAGCAAACTCATTAGCCACAAGCTTTCCATCAACATCAAATAATTCTAATGCAACAACACCAACATAATCTAGAGCATCTAACAATCGAGTCATATAGTTTTCAGCGAGTGTTTGAAGTTGATCATCTATACAACACTCTGAAACCCGTAAAATGCCTTTCTCGTGCGTATTCTCTGATAACGGGTAAAAAACAACATCACCACAGGGTCTTCGTGCTGCAATAATAGAGACTTCTCGTTGAAAAGGCACAAAACCTTCTACAATAGAATCAGCATTTTGCATTGATTCCCACGCTGAAGCCAATTGGTCTTTCGTTTTTAATACGACCTGCCCTTTCCCGTCATACCCCATTCTCCGACTTTTTAATATCGCAGGTAACCCAATATTTTCAATTGCGACTTCTAAGTCTTTTAGGCTATTTATAGATGCGTAAACAGCGGTAGGAATATTGAGTTGTTCTAAAAAACCCTTCTCATGCAATCTGTCTTGTGAAACAGCCAAGGCATTAGGTGCAGGAAACACACGCGTATGATCCGCCAAAAATGTAGCAACTTCTGCTGGTACATTTTCAAACTCATAAGTCACAACATCTGCTTTTTCAGCAAGTTCAGCCAATAAAGCATGGTCATCATATTGACCATGTAAATGCTCTCCTAAACCAACCGCCCCAGCATCTTTACTTGGATCAAGAATAATAAAATCTAGTCCTAAAGGGTAGCCAGATAACGCAATCATTCGCGCTAATTGCCCTCCCCCTAGAATACCGACCTTCATGAAGCTACCTCACGAGGATCAGAATTTTGAGAGACCTTATCCGTTTGGTTTTGTCGATAATCATTAAGCGCCTTACGATATTGAGGATGTTTATTACTGACAATTGCTGCTGCCATTAAAGCAGCATTTATTGCCCCCGCACGACCTATTGCTAACGTCCCAACAGGAATGCCCGCTGGCATTTGCACGATAGATAACAAAGAGTCCATTCCATTAAGCGTTTTTGACTGGACAGGCACACCTAGAACAGGAATTATAGTTTTAGCCGCCGTCATACCAGGAAGATGAGCTGCGCCACCGGCACCTGCAATAATAACCTCAAGACCTTTAGGCTCGGCCGTTTCAGCATACTGAAATAATTTATCTGGAGTTCTGTGAGCAGAAACCACCTCCACTTCATGAGGAATCTTAAGTTGTTCCAATGCTTCAGCAGCATGCACCATAGTATCCCAATCTGAAGTTGAGCCCATAATAATGCCTATTAGTGCGGTCATGCATTTCTCCTTTTATCAGTAAAGCTAAGTCTTACCTGATTAATATTATTGGTTTAAAAGTGTAATTATCGCATAAAACAAGCTTATACTTCACGCAGACAATGAGACAGAATTATCAACGAGTTTATTTTATTAGAACAATCATCTCTTGAGAACACACAGCTTTTTGGTAATTATTAATGAAGAGTATCTGAATCACCATTCAAACAAGATTTTTTGTCCAATTTTAATCCCATTTTTTTGTACCATTCCCGCATTAAGTTCTAACATATATTTTGATTTTTTAGCCGACTCAAAAATACGACACAATTGTTTCGAACAGGGTTGCAAATTTTTAATTATGGAAACGACATTATTTTCTGCTGAAATAAAAATCACATCCAATGAAATCAACGTATTTTTCATCCAAACCCTTTGAATGACTTCTTCCTCAAAAATAAATAGCATTCCATTATACTGAGGCAAAAATTTTCTATACATAAGACCTATATTTCGTTGTAGTTCAGTCCTTGCTATTTCAACATTAAAAGATAGAGTTTGATCGAACAACATCACTTTTCCATTTCTAAATTTCTTGTTTTGATCTTCACCATACACTTTCGATATCAAAAAAAAAATCAATAACACAATAGAAACACACAATCTTTTTTTTAACATTTATTACTCAGGGACTCATCAAAAAACTAAAACTAAAACTAAAACTAAAACTAAAACTAAACATCATGTTTTCAATAAAAGAAAACCTCACTTATATACATCTAATTAACCATAGATTTTACTACAAAATCAATCAATTGAAGCATAAGCGTCCTACTTATTCCATATAATACAATTACTGAAATGTATCTACTGGGTACCTCTATTAATTGTGGATGAGAAAATTGAGAACCAAAACATTCAAGACCAAGGCGATATTCGCACGTAATAGCAGGCTATTGGGAAGAACTTCAACGCAGAGATTGGATGTTTTGGACTCAATTTTCTCATCCACAATTAATAGAGGTGCCCTACTATGATATCTTCGTTAAAAACCTTGTTAATAGGCATTCTATTAGCCACTCTCTTGACCTTGCTCTCAACCATTTTAATCACTTATCAGTTCAGACAGAATTAATAAAGATACCCTAAAACGCTTGATACTCTGCGCGGCTAGGCTTTTGGTTTTTATATTGAGTTATTTTTGCTAAGAGTAAAACAAGGCACTAAAATGAGCATATAGCAAGCTATACAACCATTTCAGTAATGCAGATAGATTATGCTTGAATCAGGGGTATTGATGCGAGTAATATTGAAATTATACTAAGTACATTTATCTTTTAGTTGCACAACTCTTGTTAACAAATGAAGCAGATATCATATTTTTTCTTACAGAAGCATATGATATTTATCTGCAACACACAAAAACAAACTTTACTTATTAGCATCAATAGATACTAATTAATCAACTACTTACAATTAACCTGATCAATCATATACAATATAATAAGTCGAAAAAAATCATCCTAAAATCTTTACATAATACTAAATGAACGACCAGAATCAATTAAATATTCTGTCAATTTATGTTGATAATTAGAAAACTCTAACCCATATGTTTTATTGCTATTTGTCCTAATTATTTTTGCTGGAATAATAAAAACTTTTTGTGAGTCAAGCTGGATTTCTAAAGTCACCTCTCCCTTTAGTTTAAGTTTTTGTTCCATTTTAATAAGTGCTCCAGCACTGCTAACAGTCTCTATAGATATAGGCAATCTTTTATTAAACCCTAGAAATGAGTGTTTTTTCACACATCCAACCACTGCTTTGAAAACATACCTAACAGTATCTCGCCGATTTTTTTCTTTATTTGAAACCCCTGACTTTATAATTTCATTAAGCCTCGGGTTATTATTAAAATCTTTCAAGAATTGATCAATATCTGAGTTAGAACCTAATTCAGTATTAGTTACATCAATAAGACCTCTATCTTTACTAGGAAGTTTTATTTTAGAATCAATAAGATGCTCATTTACCGCCTTAAAATCCGTTCTGCCAGTAAGAATAACTTCCTTCGCTTTATTAAGAGCATTAACTAAATCATTTGTTTCAATAGGTTTCTTAACGTAAAAAGCTAAATCAGACAATTCGTCATATAAAGAAATTACAATAATAGGCTTACCTGGCTGTTGCTCCAATCTTTGCTGTAGAATAGTTTTCGAATCGGCTACATCAACATCTACAATTTCTACCTCGGCCTCTAGCTCATCAACAACATATGCCATACCTCTACAGTTTAGCTCTAAGTATGCGGCCATCATCATTTGCATTCGCTCATTCATGCCATGTAATGAAACTTTTAGTAAATTTCGAGCTCTCATACCATACCTTTTATAAACATACAACTTTAATAGTAAATCTTCTACAAACCCTCTAGATAATGAATTATACCTTCCACTCACTAAGAAGCATCGTTATTTTCATCATATTGTTATAATTTTTTATTCTTAAGTAACCATGTCTAGTTCTAAATATCTTGAAATTGAATAACTTCGTTAACTAACATTAATCATTGGTTTAACTATAATAAAAGTGTAAAAATCAAAAGAAAACCGTACTGTATGACCTAAAACACATCAAAGTTAAATAAACTATATTTTAATTACACACATCATTAATATCCAAGCTATTGAATTTAATGTAATTGTATAAAATAGGCTTCCACAGCCCAATTCTACATCACCTTGCCCTTTAAGAAAAATTCACTTATGCTAAAATTAACCATTTGCAACATACGAAAAATTTAATCGCTCAATAATTACAAAATATTGTTCGAGAATAAATAAATTTATCTTTAACCTATACACTTCACAAAAAGAAGGAAGTGTTTATTAATTATCTCTACGACTTAAATATGTTACAAAGTCTTCCATTATTTAAAGCTGAAAACGAAATTAACTCAGCATCTATTGAATCCAACCAAAAATTTTTGGTTAAACATGTACTATGGACAACAATAACAGCAAAAGAGAATAATGATCAGTATACTCAAATAGTATTTAAGGTATTAAGAAACCCAAAACATTTAATGTCTCATATACAAAGAGTTTACTTCACTTACACATGGAAGATGAATAGCCCATTGTATGCTGCATTAATTGACTTACTTTTGATACTAGATGGCAACGGCAAACAATTAAGTAACCGTATGATTTCCCTCTCCCATTCATTATTATCGAACCAACAACACCAAACTTTAACTCGATATTTACAAACTCAGGATTTGACGCTATTACCCGAAAACAAATATACAGTACTTACAAAAGGATTAATTGGTTCTTCTATTTTACTTGCTAAAAAAAGCAACTAACTTTTCCTAGTTAAGATATATCAAACTTTTTCAAACCCTTCGTAAGGATAAAAAAGAGTGAGCAAACATATTCTAGTCGATGGACTATTTATCTATCCGACCCCTATTGGCTGTTATTATGCAGTATCTTCATTTATTGGTGATGATGCAAAAAATTTCATTAATCGGCTATTAAAACAACCTAGAACTCCAGCATTAAACATTAAAACATTAAAAAACTTAATGAATGTTGAATCAGAAAAAGATGCTATAGAATTACTACATCACTGCCAAAATAAAGGCTGGATTCAAGGGGTTAAAGAAAGCATAGAATCTCCCATAGGTACTCTGGATACTATACTCCCTTCTCTCTTAGATAAGGTATCTGAAACAGGAAACGTATTATTATCTGATGAACAAGGATTTCATCTTGCTTGCAGTGGCTTTACTAATGAAACTGCGGAACAGCTCTCTGCTATTAGTGCAGAAATAGAAACAATACATGAGAGAAGAATAGATATGCTAGCAAATAGCTTAACAATTGACAGTCATGCCTGGGCAATTGTTGATGCATTTGGCAGTAGCCAATTAGGCTTTTGGCCTCTATTCATTGGAGATAGTCAATTTGTTATCACTATTTCTGGTATTCCACATTTTAATAGACCAGGTTTTGTCACACTAATCTGGGCATTAAGTATTCGCTATCAACAAATCTAATTTAATAATTAAGGATTACTATGAGAGAAGATTTACTAACATCAATATTAAATGAATTAAATGGTACATCAGCTGATATCGAAGCCTCTGGTGTAATTTCTACAGACGGCTTGATGATAGCCTCTGTTTTACCAGCAGGACTTGATGAAGATCGCGTGGGAGCGATGAGTGCAGCAATGCTTTCGCTAGGAGATAGAACAGCTCAGGAACTCAATCGAGGAGAATTGAAGCAAGTTTTAATTAAAGGTAATGATGGCTATGTACTCATGTCTTACGCAGGATCTGATGCTGTTTTAACTGTAATAGCAAAACCTAATGCAAAACTAGGCTTAATTTTTCTAGATGTAAAAAGAGCTGTGGAAAGAATTATTAAAGTCCTCTAATTTATCAAAAAACCAATTCTATATAATAATTCTTTATTCCATAGATAGCATGTGAACGAACTTATAAAACGGTGTAAGTAAAGCCACCATTAGGTTAAAGGCTTTTCTATATCAATTCTGACTTGACTTAACAGAGGCTCACTTTTATTGTAATTCGTTGTGAACATGCTATAAATCATCTCGTAATAAAAGTTTTTCCATTTGATGTATAACCTTTTAGTGAACATCTTATATCAATAAAACACATGCTTTCGTCAATTTATAAACGTTTTTTATTCCGCTATAACCCCTATTTTTCTGCAACATCCCACCGAGTACTTTTACAATCCAAGAAAACAAAGACCCTTGAATACCCCATTAGGTTTATGATAATCTGTTGAGTAACTTACTCATTTTACCGATATTTTTGGCTTTTATTTAAAATCCCTTTTTATCATTGATAAATTAGTACGTTTGCTTATCTTTAGCTACCTAGGTGACTAACTCCTTCTTTGCATTAATATTTTTTGCAAGTAGCTCTTACAAACTTAATTAAATAAATGCAATCATTATGAAGCAAGTATTTTTCATTTTTATACTAACTATCGTTAGTCTGCAAACTCTAGCAAAAAATGATAAGCCATTACTTATGGCAAACAAAAAGAATCTCTATCAAAGAGTTCTTTCACTTCCAGACGCTCAACTTTTTCCTCAAGCTAAAGATACTCAGAAAGATATTGCCCCCTTACCCGTTTTTACTGTCTATTATGTTTACGCACGAAAAAATGCAGAAAACAATCAACAATGGCTACAAGTTGGACTGGGACGTTATGGCAAAACAGAAGGTTGGATTAAAGAAGAAAAAACATTGGAATGGAGCCAAAGACTAACATTAACTTTTAAAGACCCTAAAGCCGGACAAGATAGAGTATTGTTATTCAAAGACAAGTTATCAGCTGAAAAACTGGCAACAAGTTCAAATTTAAAGGAATATAAAAAAATTTATCAAGCAGCAAGTTCAGGAAAGGAGCAAGCCAATTCACCTGTAGTCGCTATTCAGCCTGCAGAAAATATTGATATTAGAAATAATTTTTATTTAATACCCATTCATAGCTATGAAGAATTTTTCATGAAGGATGAAACAGCCAGATTATTACTAGTCTCTAGCATTCCTTTAGGTGAAAATGATCCCTCTCCCTCCTCTGTATCAGAATTAAAAAAAATTATTGATCCGCCTTATCAACAGGAAAAGCCCTCTGATACCCCTTATGCTGCAGGAATTACATTTGTTATTGATTCAACGTTATCAATGCAACCATATATTGACCGAACGCGAAAAGCTGTAAAAACAATATACAACCACATTGAACAAGCAAATCTTTTGGGTGATGTAAGTTTTGGGCTAATTGCTTTTAGAGATAATATCGGCATAACACCAAACATTGAATATGTCACAAAACAATATGTCAGTTTAAAACAAGGTAAAAATCCAGAATCATTTATGGATCAAGTTGCTGACTTAAAAGCAACTAACTTTTCAAGCAGTGGTTTTGTTGAAGATAGTTTTGCTGGTGTTCATCAAGCATTACAAGAAATGGAATGGTCTCCTTTTGCTGCTCGATATATCGTATTGATTACAGATGCTAGCTCTAGAGATGAAAAAGATCCTTTATCCAGCTCAGACACAAGTTTAATCAAATTGCGTGAACTTGCACAGAAAAAAAATGTTGCTATTTTTGTTATGCATTTATTAACATCTTCTGGCTATGCTGACCATAAGATGGCTGAAGAACAATATAAGTCACTCTCTGAATATCCCGGTATAGGTGATTTTTATTATAGTGTCCCCACTGGTAGCACTCGTGATTTTGGTAAGGCTATTGAAAGCTTGTCTACACAAATTACAGCTCAAGTTGACCAGATGAAACTAGGAAACTCTAAAGAAACTACCAAAGAAAAAGAACAAGAAGAAACACAATTACAGTCTTTAAAATCTAAAGTTGAGAAACTAGGCTATGCCTTTCGTATGAAATACATCAACAAAAAAAAAGGAGAAAAGGCTCCTAATGTATTTAAAGCTTGGATAGTTGATAAAGATTTTCAAAACCCTGAAAAGAAAATGGTCGAGGTTAGGGTACTATTGACAAGAAACCAATTATCAGATCTTCATATTATTTTAAAGCAAATATTAGATACTGCTGAAAAAGGAGTTATTTCACCCAAAAATTTTCTTAATGAGCTTAAAAGTTTAGCAGCAACAACATCGCGTGATCCAGATCAATTAGGAGGTACAACCGCAATTACGGCTGGAGAAGGGCACAGCCTTTCTGAAATGGGATTTATGCGTGAATATATTGAAGGACTACCTTATACCGGAGAGGTAATGACTATGTCTTTAGATGATTGGCAGAGTTGGCCTGTTAAACGACAGATTGAATTTTTACAAAATCTTGAAAACAAAATTAATTACTATCAAAATCTCCACGAGAATATTGATTTATGGGTAAGTTTAAAGGGTAGCTCAATAGATGGTGACTCAGTTTTTCCAATACCTTTGGATATGCTCCCTTAAAGAAGGAATCATTAAATATGCAAAAAATGGAAACTAAAGAAAATTTTACTTCTTTAAAAAATGACATTATTTATGACTTACGAGGTGTGTATAAAAGCCGAGAGGCGGAAGGTGTTGCTTTTCAACTAACCATTCCAACTTTGCAAATTACTAAAGGTGAAAAAATTGCTTTAATAGGGCAAAGTGGTTGTGGAAAATCAACACTATTAGACTTGTTAGCTTTTATTTCACAACCCACTAAAAGTGATACTTTTATTTTTCAGCATAAAATTAAGGATAATGTGCATCAAAAAAATATTGATCAATTATGGAAAAAACAGCGTCATAATTCATTAAGTAAAATTCGTAGACAACATATTGGCTATGTAATGCAGACTGGAGGCTTGTTACCGTATTTAACAGTAAAAGAGAATATTTCTCTTTCTCGTGAAATTCTTGGCCTGCCAAAAGATGACACTATAAATACCCTAGTAAAAGAATTAGGACTAAATTATCATTTAAAAAAGCCACCAAAATCTTTATCTACTGGTGAACGCCAACGCGTGGCAATAGCTCGAGCTTTAGCTCACCGTCCTGAAATTATCATAGCCGATGAACCTACAGCTTCATTAGACCCTTATGCATCAAGAACGGTCATGGATATTTTTATTCGATTAGTAGAGGAAATGGGAATTACAATTATTATTGCAAGCCATGCATGGGATGACATTAAAGACTTAGGGTTACGTCGATTATCACATCATTCGTTACGATCACCCGAAGAGTTGAAAACAGAGACTATAGTGACAGGATAAGCGCATTATGATTTTTAAAATATCAAGGTTAGCTATCAAAGATTTTTTTAATGACTGGCAAATTTCTAGTTGTTACATCCTTGCCTTAGCTGCAGTACTTGGTCCAATGATGGTTTTATTTGCTTTAAAATACGGCATTATTTCAGGCATGTTTGGGCAATTAATTGATGACCCTAGAAATCGTGAATTAAGACCCGTATATAGTGGACATTTTAATATTGAATGGATGGAGGAATTAAAAAAACGTCCCGATGTTAGCTTTTTAGTACCAAAAACTCGTAGCCTAGCAGCAAGCATGTCTTTGAAAAGTCAAAATGCACCTAGCATAATTAGTGTGGAACTTATTCCAACATCTAATAATGACCCTTTACTTTCCAATATATTAGAATACCCCAAAAGATTTGAATCAATTGTTTTATCAAAATCAGTAGCAAAAAAATTAAATGTTAAATCAGGTGATATAATCAGTGGAAGCATACAAAGGCGTTATAGGGGATCTAAAGAGCGGGAGCACTTACCCTTAAAGGTAGTTTCAATTGCTAGCAGTAGTGCTTTTACTCGTGACGGTGCTTTTACTTCACTCGCTTTACTTGAAGCAATTGAAAGCTATCGAGATGGACAAGCCGTTCCAGCACTAGAATGGCCTGGGTCAGAGCCGATAAAAGAAGAGAAATATTTTACGGGTTTTCGTCTGTTTTCTCAATCCCTCCAAGGTGTTGCCAACTTACAAAAATGGTTAGAAACTCAAGGTGTAGAAGTAATCACTAAAGTTGATGAAATAGAGTCAGTTCAAAATATGGAACAAACTCTATCAACTATCTATTGGATCATAGCCATGATTGGCATCATTGGTTTCGCAACATCTCTAGGTGCAAATTTATGGGCCAATGTGGAAAGAAAAAGAAGAGAGCTTGCAATTATCCGTGTTATTGGTTTCTCCACAATAGACTTAATTGTTTTCCCAGTTATACAAAGTTTACTGACCATTTTTTTTGGATGGTTATTAGCTGTTGCTGTTTATCAAGTCGTTTCTCTATGGATCAATACCCTAATGAATAGTCAATTAGAAACAGGAACACAAGTCTGTATTCTACTTCCTGTACACTATTTAACTTCCTTATTGGCATCCACCCTTCTTGCTATATTAGTTGCTGCATTAGCAGGTATCCGCGCCTCCTTCATCGAACCAGCAGAAGGAATGCGTGAAATTTAAAAATTAAAAATCCGTAATTTCATTTACGGGTTAAGATGTTACCTCATAAAGCAGCCAGCAATGCTTATTTAAATTGATAAATCAATGCTTTAAGTCAAATAATGTGCCCAACTTCACACTTTTTTTTTCAAAGTACTATGAAACTGGCTCATTTCACTATAGAATTAGCAATAAATTTTTTTATCCAATATATTAAAAACAAAATAACTAATACTAATTCATATTTATTCTTAAAGAGGCTCTGATTAAGTCGATTAGAATTTAGCACAGAAAAAACGGTCGCTATTTTTTACGAAGTGAGAGGAAATAGTCATTCTATTTCACCGATCTTCGTGGAAAATATCGGCAATTTTAACCAGCTAAAAATAATTGGACTTGAT
>JAGLDH010000120.1 GCA_023145835.1 Methylococcales bacterium | reverse complement strand
GGTGATTTTATTGTTAATATTAGCATTAATCCCCTATTATTTCTTTGCTTATCAATCACACAAAAAACACGATATTGCTCCAGTTTCTTTAAATAAGCCAAAACCTCCTCAGTCGCATCTCAAAAAAGATAATATATCGTTATCAAAAAATCCAGATATATCGGCTAATTTATTAGAACACATAGAAATACCCACACTTTTTGATTCACCTTTTACTCTTAAGCACCAGCCTTTACAAACTAAAATATCTCAATTAGCAAAAATATGGGGCAAAGACATTCCTAACAATTCTGGTTGTAAAGGCGTAGAGACATCTGGTTTACAATGTCTTTTTGACAAAACAAGCTGGGAAAATTTAATTGCTTTAAATAGACCTGCAATTATGGAGTTTTCTATATCTAAATCAGAAAAAAGATATGCATTATTATCTGGTTTAAAAGAAGGACAACCTATTTTTCAACTCTCTGACGGGTCTTATTTTTCTTTTAAAGAAGTGTTAGCTCACTGGAATGGTTATTACTTAATGTTATGGAAAACACCCATACTAGATGGTAAAACACTCTTCCCTGGAGAATCTTCTAGAGGTGTCTTTTGGGTACGAAAACAACTCTCTTTAATACCTAACCATGCACTTAGTACTATTTATTCAGCTTCATTTGATCATGAAGTAAAAGCTGAAATCAAAAGATTTCAGAAACAAAAGAATCTACAAGCAGATGGAATTGTTGGTGAAAAGACTTTTATTCATTTACAAAATATTAACCCAGACGACCTTTCACCTAAACTTAAGTTTATAAAGTAATGTCTTTTATTTTAAGTGCACTTAGAAAATCAGAAAAAGAAAGAGAGTCTACTCGACCTAAAAATATACGAAACAGAATTCAGGAGTCGACGAATAACATCCAGAAAAAAACACCATTATGGTTAATTATTCTTTTCCTTACTAATATAGTTTTACTCTTATATATCATCTGGCTCATTACTCTAAAAGCCGAGCCTAATAAAGGGAATGAAAAGCCAGTAGAATCAACTAAAATAGTGGAAAAAATTCATCGCACAACAGCCATTAAACCTGTCAATATAGAAAAACAAAAAACAACAGTCTTTCAACATTCCAATGAAATTGAAAGTACTTTAGATGATACAAAAAATAATAAACAGCTACTATCAATTACACAACTTGTCGATCATAACCAACAAAAACACCTTCCTAAGTCAAAAAATGACACAGTTGCCCCACTTAAAATTACCAGCAATTTAAAGCAGCAAAGTAAAACCACAACAACTATTCCATATTTATCTGATTTATCTCCAAAATTTCGACTATCAGTTCCTGATATTTTAATTAATGTTTTTATTTATGTTGAAAAAGAAGAAAATCGTTTGATCATGATCAATATGAAATCCTTTCGAGTCGACCAAGAAATCATCAATAACATGATACTTAAAGAGATTAGAAAAAAGAGTATTGTAGTTGAGTATAAAAACAAAACATTCCAAATCAGGCGTTAACACTCCATCTAGATACTTCACAAACCATTCAACCATGCCTTACACAGTGAATTATTAAATAAAAAGATACTAAATCAATTTTTGATTAAAAATAAACTCAAGGTTTTTAGTTACAATTGCACAAGCAGCATTTTCATCCAGTAAAACATCAATGATCTTCCAGTCTAATGCAAAACCATAGTCTATTGGAATATAACTAAAATAATTTTGATTGTCAGGATTAATAACACATTGGTTAAGTCCTACCGCTATTCCTCGACCAATTGCTTTAACAAAAGCTTCTTTTCTAACCCAAAAACGAAAAAACATGTGCGTTTTTTGTTTTTCAGGTAAAGCATTCCAATAAGATATTTCTGTATCAGAAAAACACTTTTCTACTAATGCTGGCAGACTTTTTCGAAATCTACATTTTTCAATATCTACCCCCACATTTGTGCAATTACTAACAACTATGACTAATTTATTTCCAGTATGAGATAAATTGAAATAAATTTCCTCATCAAGCACAAAAGGTTTTCCATACTCTCCTGTTTTAATAATAATTTTTTTAGGATCACTGTTCAGATAAGATGCAAGAATAATTCTTACAATTCCACGTGTTTTAATATATTTTTGTTGTAAGTCTTTTCTACTAAATGTAGCTGCTTTCTTTTTCTCACATTGATTAAGTAAAGCCCAATAATCTTTATCTTCTGTATCTTTTAGTAAAAACTCTCCATACCATAAATCAACAAAATTACTCTTTACTACTTCTTTCATCATTAACGAATTAAAGCTCGCCCCTCCCCCCTTGGATCAGACGCCACAGACAATTTTTTTGAGCTTTTGTTTAATTGTATTGCTTGCATATTGCCATAGCGGTATTTTTTTTCCTTTAATTTATGTCCTAATGCCTGCAGGCCTTCAATTTCATCATTAGTCATCCCACCCTCTTCATATTGAATCAGATCAGGAATATATTGATGATGATAGCGAGGTAATGAGACCCAAGAGTCTGCCCCATTACCCTCTGCAAAGTCTATAACAGCCAATAAAACCATAGAGATGATTCGACTACCCCCTGGTGTTCCAAGCACTCCAACACGGTTTTCATCCTCAACAAAGGTTGGAGTCATACTCGATAACATTCTTTTTCCAGGTTCAATAGCATTTGCTACACCACCCACTAACCCATAGCCATTCATAGATCCTCTTTTACTCACGAAATCATCCATTTCATCATTTAGTAACACACCGGTTCCTTCAGGCACAAACCCTGAGCCAAATGGAAAATTAATACTCAATGTTGCAGCAACTCTATTACCGTCTTTATCTATAATTGAAAAATGTGTTGTGTCCTTACCTCCATTTTCTTCTTGGGTATTTCCTGCAAAAAAATGACTCGGTGTCGCTTTGTCTAATCTCATTGTTGATCTTAATCCAGCCGCATAATCTGGATTAATTAATCTCTTGACTGGGACATCAACAAAATCATTATCTCCTAAATATAAAGATCTATCGTGATATGCTCTGCGCATTGCTTCACTAATAATATGTTTCCGACTAATTTCATCTAGCTGCTTTAGCGGATACTCAGAGAGTATATTTAATGCTTCTACCAATACAATACCTCCAGATGATGGTAATGCAGCACTCGTAATTGTTATACCCTTATACATGCCTTTAATAGGCTTTCTCTCAACTACGCTGTATTTATCTAAATCGTCTTGTGTCCAAATACCCCCTGCTTCCTTCACTCCCTTAATTAATTTTTCAGCAACTATTCCAGAATAAAATCCCTTTATTCCATACTTAGACATTTGTTTAAGAGTCATTGCTAAATCTGGCTGTTGTAAAACTGATTTTTCATCCGGCACATTATTTTTATTAAGAAATATTTTTGCTGCTGCCTGACTCTGCCGTAATACAGATAATCTAAATTTTAATAATTTTCTATGCCTAACTCCAATATAAAAACCATTCTCAGCATAATTGATTGCTGGTTGTAACGACTGAGCCAGTGATAATCGACCATATTTTTCAGATAAATGCACTAATGCTGCCGGCAAGCCAGGTATCCCAGCTGATAACGCTCCATCTTTTGAGCGCTCTTTAATAACATTACCTTGTTGATCAAGAAACATATCTTTTCCTGCTAAAAATGGCGCTTTTTCTCTACCATCCAGCATTGTTTCAAAGCCATCAGCAGCTCGATGCAACAACCAAAAACCACCACCGCCCAAACCTGAACCCGCGGGTTCAACAACTGCTAATGCAGCACTTACAGCAACAGCTGCATCAAAAGCATTCCCTCCCTGAGCAAGAATTTCAAACCCTGCATACGTTGCTAAAGGGTGCGCTGTTGCAATAGCAGCTTTATTTTCACCTGCATTAGCTAGCTGAAAATAAAATAGAACTAAGAAAAACAATGCTTGCCGAAAAAATTTCATGAATAATCTGCGCCCTTATAAGACGATAAAATGATAGGATTTAATCATATCACTCAAATACACACTAAAATGAAAAAAAAATACACGCTAGGTTTTATTGGCATTGGCTTAATGGGTAAACCCATGACTTTACGTCTTCTAAAAGCAGGATATACCGTTAATATATGGAATCGTTCTAAAGAAAAACTCAACGCTGTTACTGAAGCTGGTGCGATAGAGTTTTCAGCTGCTTCCGATTTAGTCAATGCATCCGATATTATTATTTTATGTTTAGCAAACACTGCAGTAGTCAAATCAGTGGTAGAAGACAGTATTCTGGAAAGTGGTTCTACTAATAAGCTATTGATTGATTTATCAAGCATTCATCCAGACACAACTAAAGAACTAGCTGACCAATTAAAACAACGCTGCAATATCAATTGGGTCGATGCACCTGTTTCTGGTGGTACAGCAGGTGCAGAGAAAGGAACTCTTGCAATTATGGCAGGAGGATCTAAATCTAATATTACGATTGCTAGAGAAGTATTAAAACCATTATACAATCAGCTAACACATATGGGAGATATAGGTAGCGGTCAAGTCACTAAAATTTGTAATCAAATGCTTGTTAGCTGTAATGTCATGGTCATTGCAGAAATGATGGCTCTGGCTAAATCATCCGGTGTTGATGCAGAAAAAATACCTCAAGCATTAGCAGGAGGATTTGCTGATTCTAAACCCTTACAAATTGTTGGGCC
The DNA here is from genome assembly GCA_023145835.1 of Methylococcales bacterium. Taxonomy (GTDB): domain Bacteria; phylum Pseudomonadota; class Gammaproteobacteria; order Methylococcales; family Methylomonadaceae; genus QPIN01. The sequence continues at coordinate 9,597 of JAGLDH010000120.1, read as the reverse complement.
AGAAATGGCTACTGAAACGTTTGAACCCATAAAGTGGCGAGTAAAAACCCTATTAAAAGACCTTAATATGGCAGTTAACCTATCAACTCAACAAAATAATGCTATTCCTATGACAGGGTTAGCTGCTCAACTCATACAACTCCATGGAAACCAAGGTTTTTTAGAACAAGACCCTTCAACATTAATAGACTTATTTAAAAAAAAATTAACCCTTTAATGCTAAAACCTCTCATATATACTTTTTCAGTATTGATATATCAAAAGACCGTACAGCAAAAAAAAGCTATAATAGGTTTTTTGGTTTTATACAAAGAGGGTTAAAAAATGACTGATAATTGGATTGCTCCTTCCATCCTTTCTGCAGATTTCGCCAAACTAGGTGAAGAAGTAGATAATGTTTTAGCTGCTGGTGCAGATGTTGTCCATTTTGATGTTATGGACAATCACTTTGTACCCAACCTGACGATAGGGCCTCTAGTCTGTGACGCGTTAAGAAAACATGGCGTAACAGCACCTATTGATGTTCATTTAATGGTTGAACCTGTAGATAGAATCATTCCTGATTTTGCTGATGCAGGTGCAAGTATGATCACTTTTCACCCAGAAGCATCAAAACATATCGACCGTTCTTTACAAATGGTACGTGATGCGGGTTGTAAATCAGGATTAGTCTTTAACCCAGGGACATCATTAAGCTATTTAGATTACGTCATGGACAAAGTAGATATTATCTTACTTATGTCTGTTAATCCAGGTTTTGGTGGCCAATCCTTTATTCCTGGCACACTAGACAAATTACGTGAAGCTAAAAAACGTATTGATGAAAGTGGGTACGATATTCGTTTAGAAATTGATGGCGGTGTTAAAGTAGATAATATTCGTGAAATTAAAGCTGCAGGTGCAGATATGTTTGTTGCTGGGTCGGCGATTTTTAATCAACCTGACTACAAAAAAGTGATTGATGAGTTGCGTAGCGAAATGGCTAAAGCGTAATCATTTTTACTACTAAAAAAAAGGGAGAGTGTTTAATTTATCACCCTCCCTTTTTTTGCCTTACATTAACGTTAAAAGCTCATTAAAGACCTTTCCATTTGTTGCTAATATTTGCTTAGGAAAAACACCTTCATTTCCTTTAAAATCGGTTATAGTCCCTCCTGCCTCTTTTACAATCAAAGCCCCAGCAGCTACATCATATAAATTTAGCTCCTGCTCCCAAAAAGCATCGACTTGACCATCTGCAACCAAACATAAGTCCATCGCTGCCGAACCAAAACGGCGTTGTCCCGTTGTTTTTTGTGCAATTCTTGCAAACCGATTCAGGTTATTATCTTCCAAATAAGAACGTAAACAAGCAAACCCTGTTGCAATCATTGAATCAGCAAGACTACTTTCTGAAGAGACTGAAATAACCTTATTATTTTTACTTGCCCCACTACCTTTTGCAGCAATATACAAGTCATCTAACGCAGGAGCATAAACAGCCCCAGCTACAAGCTTCTGGTCAATTTCCAGTGCCACACTGATAGACCAAAAATATTGCCCTCTAGAAAAGGAATGTGTTCCATCTATCGGATCAACAATCCAACGGCTTGATAGATCATCAGATTGTCCACCTTCCTCACCCCAAAAACCATATTCAGGATACGCTTTACCCAATGCTTCTTTTAAATATATTTCCACAGCAACATCAGCATCAGTCACAAGATCTCTTGGGCTTTTTTTACTCACACCTACATTTTCTAAATCTTTAAAATGGCGCATAGCGAGACTGCCAGCTTCACGAATTATTTTTTCAAGAACAGTTAAAGAAATGGGCACTTTTGCTACCTTAATAATAAATTGTTTTTGTAATATGCTAGATTAAGAATTCAGATTTATCTCGGCCTGAATCAACTAACTCTTTCATCCATTTTGGAGTTAAACCTCGCCCAGTCCAAGTTTGCGAAGAATCATCTGGATGACAATATTTAGCAGACACTTTTTTCACTGTTTTAGCTCTTTTATTATCAATATCAATAATCTCTACAGTTACTCCAATTGAATCAGACAACTTTCTAATTTGCGCAATAACTTCTTTACGCTTTTCCACCTTCTTTTCTTTTAAAGCTTTTTCAGCTTTTTTAATAACAACTTGTAATTCATTTTCCGAAAGGTTTTTATATTCGCTCATTATATTAACTCTTTATCTATTAATAACTCTAATATATCACTATTAGTATTAATAATATAAAGCATTATTTTTCTATAACCTCAAATTGAATTTCATTTAAAACCACGCCATCTTCATTTTCAAGAACAACCTTCCATTCACCTTGATTAAAATATTGAATAAACTTATTAGTTGATGCTCGCCACCTTCTCCCTAATACCTTTATTTCTCTTTTAAATATAGATTCACCTTCCCTTATCCAGTGATGATATAAAGTCTGGCCTTCCATATCTATTATCTCTGTAAAATAATATAACTTTATTGCAGCTTCTTGACCTACATGTATAGAGCTAGTTATTTTATCTATCGGCTCTCTATTTTTCATCCCTCTAGATAATAAAGCTCTAGAAACCTCACCTTCTTTTAATTCCTTAAAAAAAGATTTAAAGGTATTAACTCCTTCCATTATCTTATCGCTTGTAACGAAGTTATTATTATCTTCATTTCTTTTCTCATCACTTTCAACAATAGAAGAAATAGACGTTTTATGAATGCCAACTTCATTTATATTATCTATATTTTCATTTGATAATTGAGGTTTGCTTTCTTCTTCTGAAGAACCATTACTCATTATTTTAACACTATCGTCTTTTAATTTAGGTGATTGTAAAGAAGGCTCAAGATTAGATATATTTTCTTTTTTGATACTATTATCAATTGGCTCTACATTATTACTTTTATAATTATTTTCAGCGGCTGAAATAGGAACTTCACCAACTGGCTCTACATTATTACTTTCATAACTATTTTCAGCGGCTGAAATAGGAACTTCACCAACTGGCTCAACGATAACTTGCTGATTATCTTTCTGTTGATCATCAGAATCTTTTAACTCGTTTTCAATTGAATCTGCGCTGAATATAAAAAAAGGAAGCCAAATAATAAATAAAATTAAAGCCACAGCTCCTACTATTCTTTGTACATTCCATTCCGTCATCATAACTTCTTCTTGGTTTCTAATTTTCATCACCGCTATTTTTACCTTTATAAATCACTTCAAGCCTACCTAAATCAATCATTATTCCATTCATAACTCTTGATTTTATACTAAACTTTTATGTAACAACTAATTTTTTACTTTATCTACACTTCGGATTTGGTAATATAATAAATACACTCACTCTTTTATTGAAATATCAGGACGCTACATGAGCAACTTGTTAAAATTGTTTCAAGATTCATCAGCTCTGTATGGAAGCAATGCTGTTTATATAGAACATTTATACGAACAATATCTTGAAAACCCTGATTCAGTCTCGCAGAGCTGGCGCGCAAAGTTTGATATCCTCCATAATGGTATAAAACATGAAACGGCTCATAGCCCAATTGTTGATCGGTTTGAAAAACTAGCCTCAACAACAGTTGGAAGACTATCCAAGTTACAAGGTTTTACTGAAGAAAGTGTAAAAAAACAGTCTTCTGTTGCCCGGCTCATCAACCATTTCCGAGTTCGCGGCCACCAAATTGCTGCTAACAATCCCTTAGGAAATATTCAAGAAACACCTCCCGACTTAGAGTTAGCATACTATGGTCTAGCTGAACCTGACATGGATACAATATTTCATACAGGCACTCTTTATGGTGTAGACAAACTACCTTTAAAAAAAATATTATCCACACTTAAAGAAATTTACTGTGGCAGTATTGGCACTGAATACATGCATATTGTAGATTCAGAAGAAAAACGCTGGATAAAAAATAGACTAGAAGGAAATAGGCTTGACTCCTCAACTCATTCTGCTGACAAAAAAATATCACTCTTAAAATTATTAACGGCTGCTGAAGGAATTGAAAAACATTTACACCGTAGATATGTAGGCCAAAAAAGGTTTTCCTTAGAAGGAGGGGAATGTCTAATACCCATTTTAGATGAGCTGATTCAAAAAGCAGGTGAAAACCAGGTAAAAGAAATAATCATCGGTATGGCACACCGAGGTCGATTAAATGTCCTTATCAATGTTTTAGGAAAAAGCCCCGCAAAACTATTTGGTGAATTTGAAGGCACTAACTCGTCAACACCAGGAGCTATTACCGGCGATGTTAAATATCACATGGGGTTTTCATCCAATATTGCGACTGAAGGCGGCCCTGTTCACCTAACAATGGCATTTAATCCATCACACCTAGAAATCATCAACCCCGTTGTTGAAGGCTCAGTTAAAGCAAGACAAGATCGCCGAGGCAAAGGTAGTGTGGATACCATCATCCCTATTTTAATCCATGGAGATGCTGCTTTTGCTGGGCAAGGTATTGTGATGGAAACTCTCAATATGTCAAAGACCCGAGCATTTTCAACCGGCGGGACTGTTCATATAGTTATCAACAATCAAATTGGTTTTACGACCAGCAATGCAATGGACGCTCGTTCCACCCAGTATTGTACAGATGTCGCGACCATGATTCATGCACCTGTTTTTCATGTTAATGGTGACGACCCAGAAGCTGTCATGTTTGTCACTCAAATGGCTTTGGATTTCCGTATGAAATTTAATCAAGATGTGGTTATTGATCTTATCTGTTATCGCAGATTAGGCCATAACGAGGCAGATGAACCTGCGACGACTCAACCTATGATGTACAAAAAAATCCGTAGCATTCCATCTGTCCGTGATTTATATGCTCAAAAATTAATCGCTGAGGACATAATTACTGAGCAAGCTGTTCTTCAAATGGATACTGATTACCAACAGCTGTTAGATGAAGGAAACCCTGTTTCTCGCCCTATTCTCAATGACTCAAGCTATTCATACTCTGGACGATGGAAAAAGTATACAGACCGAGAGTGGACTATTCCTTGCGACACAAGTGTTTCATTAGAAAAAATTCGGCTATGTAGTGAAAGGCTTCACCAACTCCCTTCTGGGTTTGAATTACATCCTCGTGTAGCAAAAGTAATAGAAAATAGAATAAAAATGTCTGCAGGTGCTTTACCATTAGATTGGGGGTTTGCAGAAAATATGGCATACGCTACACTCATAATCGAGGGTGAATCAATTCGACTTATTGGTCAAGATGTTGGGAGAGGTACTTTTTCACATCGACATATTGCTTTGCACAACCAAATTGATGGTGAAACTTGGTACCCAATCCAACATCTTTCTGAAAACCAAGGGCGAGCACAAATTTTTGACTCATTATTATCAGAAGCTGGGGTATTAGGGTTTGAATATGGCTATAGCTCTACAGAACCTGAAAAATTAATTATCTGGGAGGCACAGTTTGGTGATTTTGCCAATGGAGCTCAAGTAGTTATTGACCAGTTCATCAGTTCTGGTGAATCAAAATGGGGGCGATTAAGTGGCTTAGTTTTATTACTACCTCATGGCTTTGAAGGTCAAGGTCCAGAACATTCATCAGCTAGGCTAGAACGATATTTACAACTATGCGCTGATCATAATATGCAAGTTTGTAACCCGACAACGCCCTCTCAAATATTTCATTTATTACGGCGACAACAGCTTAGAACGTACCGTAAACCGCTTATTGTCATGAGCCCTAAAAGCTTACTTAGACACAAATTAGCAACGTCAACACTCGAAGATTTAACTGCTGGTGAGTTTTTACCCATTATTTCAGAAATAGACGAATTCAAAGCGAACAAAATTACACGCTTGATCATGTGCTCAGGAAAAGTCTATTATGATTTATTAGAAAGGCGAAGATCTGATGAGCTTGACACTGTAGCAATTATTCGTATTGAACAACTCTACCCTTTTCCTAGTGATTTATTTAAATCTGAAATCAATAAGTACCCAAATCTACAACATATTGTTTGGTGTCAGGAAGAGCCAAAAAACCAGGGGGCATGGTATCAATCAAAACATCATTTCTACGATAATATAGAACAAGACTTTACTATCTCTTATGCAGGAAGACCTGCGTCTGCAGCACCTGCAGTAGGCAACCATGTCGTCCATATTGAACAACAAAAAGCGGTTATACATGCCGCACTTTACGATATAAACGAAGGAAATTAACATGAGTTTTGAAATTCTGGTTCCTAGCTTACCTGAATCTGTTTCTGATGCAACACTTGCAACTTGGCATAAAAAATCAGGGGAGTTTGTGAATAAAAATGAAAACCTCGTCGATTTAGAAACGGATAAAGTCGTATTAGAAGTACCTGCCCCTGAATCTGGCATACTCAGCAAAATCCTTCACCAAGATGGGGCTATAGTAGTTGCTGGTGATGTGTTAGCTATACTAGAAATACAAGATACTGATGAAGTACCTTCTGTATCTACAAAAGATGACCAAGAAGAGACAGAACTACCTACTCATCAAGACATTCCATTAAGCCCTGCCGTCCGACGGCTAATATTAGAAAAAAATATTGACCCTCAAACAATAAGTGGTACAGGCAAAAATAATCGCTTAACTAAAGCAGATATACTAAAACATATTGAAATCAACCAGCAAGCAGATCAACCAGCTCAAAAAATGCCACCTGCCACCCCCATAGAAGTTACTAACACTTCCACTCCGCCTTCAAGCTTTCGTCCTGAACAACGCGTTCCTATGACGCGTCTCCGGGCAAAAGTGGCGGAACGTTTGCTACAAGCACAACAAAATGCGGCCATGCTCACGACTTTTAACGAAGTCAATATGAAAAACGTGATCGATTTAAGAAACCAATACAAAGATCGTTTCCAACAAAAGCATGAAATCAAACTAGGATTCATGTCTTTCTTTGTCAAATCATCAATTGAAGCATTAAAAAAATTCCCCGCAATTAATGCCTCAATTGATGGAAATGACATTATCTATCATGGATACTACGATATGGGGATAGCCGTTACAACACCTCGAGGTCTTATTGTTCCAGTTATTAAAGATGCTGATCAACTTGATTTTGCAGGTATAGAAAAAAGTATTTTTGATTATGGTACAAAAGCCCGAGAAGGTTCATTAAGCTATGAAGATTTAACTGGGGGTACTTTTACCATCACAAATGGTGGTATTTTTGGCTCAATGCTATCCACCCCTATTCTTAATCCACCTCAATGTGCTATTTTAGGCATGCATGCGATAACAGAACGCCCTGTTGTAGAAAATGGTGAAATTGTAATCCGCCCAATCATGTATTTAGCATTATCTTATGATCATCGCTTGGTTGATGGAAAGGAAGCGGTACAATTTTTAGTGACGATTAAAGAATGTTTAGAATCACCTGCTCACCTTCTACTTAATCTATAGGTATTGTTTATGGTTTCATCTAATACACACATACACTATGATGTTATTGTTATCGGAGCAGGCCCTGCAGGTTATGTAGCCGCTATCCGCTCTGCCCAGTTAGGGTATAGAACCGCTTGTATTGATAACTGGAGCAATGCTGAAGGAAAGGCTAGTGCAGGAGGGACATTTGTTAATGCTGGATGTATATCCTCTATGGCATTATTAGAGTCATCTAAGATATACGATTTGCTAAATTATGGCCTAGCTGATCACGGAATTAAGATTGACAATCTAAGTTTAGATCTAACTCAAATGATAGATCGAAAAAATGCAGTTATTAATACCTTAAGTCGTCAGATTACCCATCTATTTGAGCTTAATAAAATTGATTGTATTCACTCACATGGTAAATTATTAGAAGCGGGTAAAGTTGAAGCCATTAATATCAAAACCAATAACAGCTCAATATATACAGCAGATCATATTATTTTAGCTGCTGGCTCACACTCTTCCGACCTTCCTTGTGCTCTTATTGATAATGAATATATTATTAACTCATCTTTTGCACTCAACCTAACAGAAACACCAAAAAAGCTGGCTATCATTGGTGCAGGTATCATTGGTCTAGAACTAGCAGGCATCTGGAATAGGCTCGGTTCTGATGTGATTTTATTAGAAGCGCAAGACACTTTTTTACCTTCTACAGATCAAAAAATATCAGAAGAAGCGTACCAAATATTTACTCAACAAGGATTAGATATACGATTAGGTGCTCGTGTTATTTCTACAAAAAAAGAAGCACAAAAAGTAACGTTAGAATATCAAGACAGTAAAGGCACTCACTCTCTGCGTCTAGACAAATTAATGGTTGCCACTGGCCGTGAACCGAATAGCGAAAAACTAGCGACTGCAGAAGCTAACTTATTATTAGACGATAACGGGTTTGTCCATGTTGATGAGCATTGCTGCACCTCTCTACCCAGAGTTTATGCCATTGGAGATTTGACTTCACTTGGCCCTATGCTGGCACATAAAGGTATAGAGGAAGGTATTTTTGTCGCTGAACATATAGCGGAACAAAGCAAACCAATCAATTACAATATTATTCCCAGTGTTATTTACAGTTCACCAGAAATTGCTTGGGTTGGTCAATCAGAACAAGCTTTACAAGCTGTCGGTGAAAATTATAAAGTCGGAATTTTTCCATTTTCAGCCTCAGCCCGGGCGCATGCATCAGGAAAAACAGAGGGGTTAGTTAAAATAATTACTCACGCTGAAACCGATGAGATTCTAGGTGTACATATCATTGGTGACCAAGCCTCTGAATTAATTGCCGAATCAGTATTAGCTATGGAATTTTCTGCCAGCGCTGAAGATCTAGCAAGAACCATTCATGCTCACCCTTCAATATCAGAAGCGATACATGAAGCAGCCCTTGCTTTAGATAATAGAGCACTGCACTTACCCCCAGAAAGTAAAATCTAAAACATTGTAATGTAAGGCTTGGATAAAGCAAAAGCGTAACCCCTGAGTAGGGTGGAAAAATGAAGTGCATTTTACCATTTCACAGTAGAAATATCGGATAACGCTATCGAGACGGTGAAAGTATTCAAAATTTACCTTCCTGTATTTGGCTCAAATTAATTTTTTTGATTTTTTTTCAGTCAAATTCATTCTCACTAGAAAAATACAAAAAATAGGAGGTTCGCCCCCTCCTGTTTAACAATATTTCATCAGTGCTCCCATTGAAAGAAGAGATACCTAAATAAAGTCCCTTATAACCTAAGTGAGGGAAGCATCTTTCAAATAGTCCCATTTTTTTGAATTTAAAATAAAGATCGACCAAAGCCATTCTTCTTTAAAAACAGTACAATAGAGACTTAATTCAAATAATTTGAAATACTCAGTATGAAAGAGGAATATAAAGAAAAATGAAACGACAATTAAAAAATATTTTCACATTCATTTTCTGCGTAGTTATTTTAAATGGCTGTGGAGCAAAACGTCTAACTTATGAGCCTGTAGATCATCCTACGGTATTGGATGCTATGCAAACAGTTAGAAAAAAAATATTAGATCAACCCGACTGGCGCGCCATCTTCGCTACATATCACCTTGGGACATCCATGTCCAAAGACTCATTCCACTCAGGCGACTTAATAGAGTGCCACGATTCGTCCTGTTTCAACTTCGCACAAAAGCCGCTACGT
>JAGLDH010000012.1 GCA_023145835.1 Methylococcales bacterium | reverse complement strand
TTTTCTGCAGTAGCTTTTTCTGCAGCAGCTTTTTCTGCAGCGGCTATTTCGTCAACAGCGACAGAACTAACACTATCCGGTTCTGACTCTGGTTTTTTAGAAGTAATACTACTAATTAGATTTTTTAATGTATCCAATAAAGACATCTTTTTCCCCTTTATGTTGATTTTTTTGAGTTCTGCTGATTGATAGATTCTACAAGGTTTTTGTAGTTTTCTAATAGTTATTTTACTGATAATTGCGTTGCTCTGCTTCCTGTGTTTATGCAGTTTCAGCTCTCAACAAAGGTCAGATCAATTCAATATAAAAACCAAAAGCATAACCTTACAAAATAATACTAATTAGACTCACTCAAATTATAATTATCTGAAACCGAATATTTTTCAATTCTAAATTTCTTGTTAAGCCGTACTTTGTAAGTGTTACCAAGAAGTATGTCAAGCAGCTTCATGATTATTTTGTAATTTAGGTATAGAATTAATTAACCTACTTTTTATAGGATTTTATTATGTCGCGTTGCCTTTGGTTTCTTTTTCTCTCCTTGCATTTTTCAATCAGCTTAGCAACTCCATTAACAAAAGAGAAGGTTCCTAACTCACTTAAGCCTTGGATCAATTGGGTTCTGCAAAATGAGGCAGATCACTCATGCCCCTTTCTTTATAATAATTTTCAATCAAAACAATGTAGTTGGCCTGGGGAATTAACGCTACATTTAAAACCAAAACAAGCTACTTTTACTAGCCAATGGCAAGTCCATAAAGAAAGTTGGGTAACTTTACCCGGTAGTCAGAATCATTGGCCTCAAAATGTAAGAGTGAATGATAAGCCAGCTTTAGTTATTTCCAAACATGGCAAACCTAGCGTAAAACTAACTGAAGGGTTACATCATATTAAGGGTGAGTTTTTTTGGAGTCAAATACCCGACAATTTATCTATTCCAGATAAGACAGGTCTCCTTAGCTTACAAATTAAGGACAAAAACATTCCCTATCCATTAATAAAAGGTGATGTAGTCTGGTTAAAAGAAAGCGATATTGGACAAAAAAAGCCCCGAAGGTTAGAAAACAAACTTGATTTACAAGTTTTCAGAAAAATTTATGACGATATTCCTTTGCAAATAATGACCTATCTTGAACTTGAAGTTTCAGGCGACCAACGGGAAATAATTTTGCCCCATGCTTTATTAGCCAATTTTATTCCTATTTCCATACGCAGCCCACTACCCGCCAAAATAGAGCCAGACGGCCGTTTACTCATTCAAGTTCGCCCTGGTCGTTGGCATATAGAACTTAATGCCCGACATCCACAACAAATATCAGAATTATCTTTTCAAGTACAGGATAAAACATGGCCAAAGTCAGAAATTTGGTCATTTCATGCATTGCCATTTCAGCGTGTTGTAGAAATAAACAATGCAAATTCTATCGACCCTAGTCAATCCAATGTACCTCGCCAGTGGAAACAATTTCCTGCATATCAAATAAAGCAAAATGACAAAATGATTTTTAAAGTCATACGCAGAGGTGATCCAGAACCCGAACCGAATAAGTTATCCTTAAAACGTAAATTATGGTTAGATTTTAATGGTGATGCATACACAGTTGCCGATACCATTACAGGAAAAATGACTAAAGGCTGGAGAATTAATGCATTGTCGGAAACACAACTTGGACAGGTTAAACTTAATGGAAAAAGCCAGCTTATCACCACATTAAATTCAGATAAACAAGGTGTTGAAGTTAGAAAGGGCAACATCAACTTACAAGCAGATAGCCGTATTAAAGGTTCAATTTCTACTATCAGTGCGGTAGGTTGGGAACAAGGGTTTCATCATGTACAAGCTGAATTAAATATTCCTCCCGGTTGGCATTTACTCGCAGCAAGTGGTGTTGATAATGTACCCAATAGCTGGCTTTCCAAATGGACATTATTAGACTTATTTGTCGTATTGATTGCTGCTTTAGCCATCAGCCGTTTATGGAACATTTATTGGGGGTTATTTGCACTTATTACTTTAGGTCTTTGTTGGCATGAACCAGGCACACCACAATATATTTGGTTAAATATATTAGCAGCTGTCGCCTTAATCAGAGTATTACCCGCAGGGAAATTTCAACTCATTATCAAGTGGTACAGAAATCTTTGCTGGTTAGCACTAATTGTCATCATTATTCCCTTTATGGTTTCTCAAATAAGAATAGGGCTCTACCCTCAATTAGATATACGAGTTACTCAACATTCTCAGCCCTATATCACCGATGGTTTGGAGATGGCTAAAGATGAATCTTACTCAGAGGAGATGCCGGAATTAGAAATGAAAGAAGACATGGTCGCCATGAGCTCACCGCCTATGAAAAAAATGCGCGACTTTTCTCCTCCTACTTTGTCGAGTGCAATTAAGCCAAAGACTAAACGATTAATACAGGAAATAATTGACCCAGATGCTAATATACAAACGGGCCCTGGGTTGCCACAATGGCAATGGAAAAAAATCCACTTATCCTGGAATGGCTCTGTCGACTCTCAACAAAAAATTAAGTTTTGGTACTTATCACCCACTCTTTCGATGATCATTAATTTCGTTAGGGTCATACTTGTACTTTTATTATCCGGTTTAATATTTAACTTGGTTAATAAAAAATTCTCATTCCCCAGTTCCTTTTTAAACTGGCTCATACTCATTCCTTTAATGGGCTTGCCAGCACAAGATGCTTATGCAGATTTTCCAAATCAGAAGATTCTTGATGATTTAAAAACTAGATTACTCCAAGCCCCTGATTGCTTACCCAACTGTGCCCAAATTTCGCAGATGGACTTATCTATTAACCAACAAAATTTGAGTATAAAATTACAGGTTCACGCTCAACAGCCATTGGCTATTCCATTGCCTGTCCACCTTAAACAATGGTTTCCTAATCAAGTAATAATCGATAATAAAGTTGCTCAAGCGCTAATTAGAACACCTGACGGTAATTTATGGCTAAGCCTAGATAAAGGTCAGCATTCTGTTGAATTAAAAGGAATTAACCCAGCTAAAAATAAATTTTCTTTACCTTTACCTCTAAAGCCACACCTTACAAAAATTAACGCTAAGGGATGGACAATTGAGGGTGTCTATGAAAATAATCGAATTGATAATCAATTGATTTTTAGCCGAGTTAAAACAACACAAGTGCTAGGTAAAAACCAGCAAAAACTAGAACAAGAGGCTTTGCCTGCCTTTCTTAAAGTAGATCGGGAATTACATTTAGGGCTGGACTGGCGGATAACGACACGAGTCAGTCGAGTATCCCAAAACGAAACAACAGTCGCATTAAAAATACCACTCATCTCCGGGGAATCTGTAACGACTGAACACATCAGGGTAAAAAATAAACAGGTCTTAATTAACCTATCACCAAGGCAACAAAGTGTTCAGTGGGAGTCAGTCCTGAAAAAAACATCTCAAATAACCTTAATTGCACCTTCAACAACTCAATGGACTGAAATTTGGCACGCCAACGTAGGTCCTACTTGGCATATACAAACTACCGGAATTGCTGTTGTGCATCACCAAGACCAAGGAAAATGGTTACCAGAATGGCGACCTTGGGCAGGAGAAAAAGTCAACTTAATGATTACCCGCCCTGAGGCAGTACGGGGCCCAACTTTAACGATTGATAGATCTGAACTATTAACCAAACCAGGCAAGCGCTCATTAGAAACTAAGTTAATGTTGAGCATTAGAAGCTCAAAAGGTACACAGCATACGCTAACAATACCAGAACAGGCAGAATTACAATCCGTTCATATTAATGGCATCACACAACCTATTCGACAAAAAGATGAACAAGTCACTTTACCTATTCAACCTGGTCAGCAGAATATAACACTCAACTGGCGAAAAATGCAGGAACAATCAATACTTCTAACCACAGAAACTGTTAATTTAGGTGTCGCCAGCGTCAATAGTCATTTAAAGATATTACTAGGTCAAGACCGATGGGTCTTATTCACTTCAGGCCCTAAGTTTGGTCCAGCAGTCTTATTTTGGGGCGTTCTATTTGTTATGTTTTTATTATCAATTGGTTTAGGCAAAATACCACTAACACCACTAAAATACTGGCATTGGTTTTTATTACTCATCGGTTTAAGCCAAATCCCCATTGGCGCTGCACTTATCGTTGTTACTTGGTTGATAGTCCTTGGAATACGCGCCAAAAAACAATTTATTGATTCGCTTTATTTTAATGCATCTCAAATAGGGATTGGATTGTTGACTGTCTTCGCGTTGATAATATTGTTTATTGCTGTCCAGCAAGGACTACTGGGTTCACCAGATATGCAAATAGCAGGCAATCATTCATCTCCTTTTAATCTAAACTGGTATCAAGACCGGACTGAAGAACAATTACCTAAAGCTTCCATTGTTTCAGTCCCTCTTATGAGCTACCGAGTTTTAATGCTCCTTTGGTCTTTATGGCTCGCAGTTTCATTATTAAATTGGCTAAAGTGGGGATGGAATTGTTTTTCGACTTATTCTTTATGGAAAAAAAAAGTAATCGATAATAGTTCAACTAAACTAAGCTAATAAAGTAAATATATCTTACATTTTAATTCATAAACTAGCACCATCAATACTATGTCTGATAAACCATTAATTTTAGCTGTAGATGATGAACCTACTAACATTGAAATTATAGAAGAAGCATTAGAAAACAAATATCAACTTGAATTTTCTGAGTCAGGTGAAGAATGTCTAGAGAAACTTAATTCATTAAAACCAGAGTTAATTCTATTAGATGTCAATATGCCTGGTATAGGCGGAATAGATGCGTGTAACAAAATAAAAAACAATGCAGAAACCGCTCATATTCCGGTGATATTTTTATCCGCTTTAGGACTCCCTGAAGATCGGATGAAAGGCTATAAGGCTGGCGCTGATGATTACATCATCAAACCATTTGATACCGATGAACTATTAGCAAAAATAAATTTAACTTTTGCAAGCCAACAAGAAAAAACGCTCTTACAACAAGGTTCAACTGATGCAATGAGCATGGCCATGACCGCCATGTCTCAGGCCAGTGAAATGGGTGAAGTCATGCAATTCACACGTGACAGTCATCACTGTAAAACATTAAATGAATTAGCAACTCGCTTGTTACAATCATTTTCTCAATTTGAATTAAGTGCAACTATTCGTATGACAGAGCGTAGAGAAGATCTTTTTTTTTCTACCACCGACATTGTCGGTGATAGAGAAATAGAGGCTATGGAGTACGCAAGAGAAGGTGATCGCTTTATTCATTTTGGTAAACGAACTATTCTTAACTATAACAACCTTTCCGTTTTAATTAAGAATATGCCAGTTCAAGAAATTGATAAATATGGCAGGATAAATGATATTTTAGGTATGCTAGTAGAAGGAGCTGATGCCAGAATTGTTGGAATAAACATGTTATCTTCTTTAGTTCAATTAATTAGTACCACACGAGAAGTCCTTGGTGACATTGAGCTAGTACGTAAAGATAATGAACAGAAAAATGCTGAAATATTGAATGATCTAGTCAATAGTGTTGATTGGGCTTTTATCAATATGGACTTAAGTGAAGAACAAGAGCAGTACTTTAAAGGTTTACTTAATAAAGCACAAAAGCAAAGCTCAGCCTTGTTTGAAGCAGATTTTAAGATGGAAAAAAAGATAGAAAACTTAATTTCATCTCTTTCAGTCAATTAAACTATAAAGGGATTCAATTACCGAGACTCCTCCACAATAAAATCACAGGTAGTTCATTCCCCTTTGTTCTTCTAGTGGAATAACAAACTTAAAAACAGAACCTCCATGCTCGGCATGTTCTGCCCATATTTCCCCCCGATGCAAACTAAGGATTTCTTTACATATTGGTAACCCTAAGCCTGTGCCTCCTGCACTTGTTTTGGTGTTACTGCTCTGAATAAATTTATCAAAAATTTGTTCTAATTCACCCTTGGGAATACCGACCCCTTCATTATCAATACTAAAACAAAGAACAGATGAATTATTTAAAATATCTTTAGTAATAACGATAGAAATAGCTTTCTCTTTAGGGGTAAATTTAATCGCATTAGATAATAAATTGGTGATAACCTGACCAATACGCACCGCATCAAAAATGGCGAAATCATCTTCGATAACATTTTTTTTAATTTGCAATTCTTGTTCTTGAATTATTGTTTCTTGCTCTGCTAAGCAAGAATTTAATGTTTGGGTCAACATATGCTTATGTAGATCTAACTTCATGTGTCCAGACTCTAATTTAGATAAATCTAACAAATCATTTAATAAACTCAATAATCGTTCACCACTACTGAGAATACGTAGAAAATATTTTAAATTTCTAGCTTTATCTTGCTTATCTATATTCTTTATTCCAAAGCGAGCAAAGCTCAATATTCCATGCATAGGTGTTCTTAATTCATGAGACATATTAGCTAAAAATTCAGATTTAGCTTGATCTGATTGTAAGGCTTCATCTCGAGCATCTTTTAATGCTTGCGTTGTTTTTATACGCTCAGTTATATCACGAGCTAATGCACTAAAAACGGGCTGATCATTTAACATAAAATGATTAATACTTTCTTCAACATTAATCCAGTGCTTATCTTTATGTTGATGCTGACATTCATTGGTTTTAGTCTCACCCACTTTTATTTCACATAAAAATCGAGTTAATTCTTGCTTTGACTTTGAGGTAATATCAGTTGTAGATAATTGCAAAAACTCTTCTCGAGTATATCCAAGTCTTTCACAACTTTTTTTATTGACATCAATATAATTTCCATAAGCATCATATAAAAAATAAGCCTCAGAAGTTTGGTCAATAATTTTTTTAAAGCGAGACTCTGATTGTTTAAACTTCCTGGTATTTCGTTCAGCTTTTTGTTTTTGTGATAACACAAAAAATAATAATCCCGATAGAATCAACCCAATGATGGGGCCACGCTGCAGATAACTGTAAAAAATCTCTTTCTTGTCAAACTCATAAGCACTGATTAACTCTGAGCTAGGATAAAAAGACAATTGCCACTGTTTATCAGCAATTACCCAGTTACGTTGGTGAAAAAACAAACTATGTTTATCCTCAGTAGGTATTCCATTAGAGGTAAGTGCCGTTTGCTTCCCCTGATCCATTTCAGTTAAATAAACTATTATCTGTTTATTTAAATCAAATCGTTGCTGTATCATGTTAAGAACTGTATCCAGACGTAAAACCAATTCAATTAACCCTAATAACTCATTAGCTTTAATAACAGGGTGAAAAATTAAAACACCTTTTTGATTTTGCTCTTCCTGAAATAACGTTAAAGCTGATGAGATAGATAATCTATGCCTATTTTGTATTTTATTAATTGCTATTTTCGCTAAAGGATTACTTAAAGAATTAAGTGAAAATGCTTTTTTATTTTGCTCAAAAGGTTCAACATAATGCAAAGGAAAATAAACAGCTTTTTCTTCGGCAATTTGTGTTTTTTTAGCTGCGATAATGTCTAAGATCGTAAAGTTTTCAAACCCTTTATCTTGCATTGATTTCTCGTAAGCAGCTCTGTTTTGATGGGCTATCCTAAGTAACCAATTGATTGCATGAATTTCTGGATGTCCTTTTAAGATAACCGTAGAAAAATTTTTAAATTCTTCTCGACTAACATAATTACTGCCATAATAAAAAGCTTGCATAGCTTGTGCTACAGCAATACTCGAATCCATAACTTGCTTAAAAGCATTAAATTGTTTTTCTGATGACAGAACAAACTCTCTTTGTGCATAACCTTGTTGTGTTGATAATGTATTTTGGTAAGCAGAATATGACGTAAAATTAATTAGTATAAAAACCAACAAGGGTATTAAGAGTATTATTAACTTCATTTTTTACTAGGCTTGACTAACAACATTGTTGTTTATTTTTATTAACCATTTCTGTAATCTCTGTACTAGATAATAATTTTCAAGTATAGCTGGGTTTATTATTCGTGTAATTAAGATAAAAAACCTAACAAAGACTAATTTATGAACGGCAAAATCTGCTATTAAAAATATCACATATTGACTTTAGATAAAATCACCCAAAAGTATATGATTTCTATTTCTAAATTATGCCATTGAATATGATGGATAAAAGACACTCTAGGCTCATCTCCATTAATTAAAAAGTTATTCTTGAAATTTATTTTCGACAACTTAACATAAAGTATGATGAAAACTTTTATTAACGATAAAACTGTTAACTAAGCCTAAAATAACTCGGGTATTTTCCTTGTCATTTTCTTTAATACTCAAAAGTTCATCTATCAGCACTCTATAATCTATATAAAATGTTATTTTTTACATCAATAAAAAATGGCATCTTGTCATACTCTCTAAATCCATTTATTTATACCTCTCTTATATTTTGTCTGTTTTATCGACTACACTGTTAAAAAAAGGCTGAAATAATTTACAGATTAAGAAATGCTTACAAAATAACTGGATCAAACTAGCGGAGTGTTTGAGTGATGCTTATGCTTTAGTGCAATTTGCTATTCAAGATATTTCGTAAACATCTTTAAAAAACAGAACAAGTATTTTTCTAGCTTCAAATGTTTGAGAAATAAACCATTAAAAGAGGAATTTGTATGATTTGTTATTTTCATGATATTAAAAAAGCTAATATTATGGTAATTGATGATGAAGAAATTAATCTTGAAATTATTGACGAGTTATTAAATGATGAAGGATTTTCTAGTATAAATTGCTTTAGTGATCCAAAAGAAGCAATTAAACATTACAGGCAATTCCCTCCCGATTTAGTATTATTAGACCTTAACATGCCCGTAATGAACGGTTTTGAAGTTGCAGAACAATTTCAAATAATAAATCATTCTCCTCCTCCACCCATATTAATTATTACAGCTTTAGCTGACAGGACGACCAAATTAAAGTCTTTAGACTCTGGTGCTAAAGACATTTTAAGTAAGCCTTTTGATGACCAAGAAGTGACTCGTCGTGTGCGTAATTTAATAGAAATGCATTTAGCACATAAAAAAAATCTCCATTATTCAAAAAACCTTGAGCACATCGTTAAGACACGAACTCAAGAATTATTAGAGACACAAAATGAAATGATTGAGAGCTTAGGGTTAGCAGCAGAATATAGAGATAATGAAACAGCTACTCACACGATTAGAGTTGGACTTTATACTCAAGCACTTGCGATTCAATTAGGGCTAAATGATAAAGAAGCGAATCAGTTAAAATTAGCATCTCCTTTGCATGATATTGGAAAAATCGGGATTCCAGATAACGTCTTACTTAAGAAAGGAAAACTAGATACCGAGGAATGGGTTTTAATGAAAAAACATGCTCAATTTGGATATA
Source organism: Methylococcales bacterium (assembly GCA_023145835.1). Lineage (GTDB taxonomy): Bacteria > Pseudomonadota > Gammaproteobacteria > Methylococcales > Methylomonadaceae > QPIN01. The sequence goes on along the minus strand of JAGLDH010000012.1, from coordinate 10,436 downwards.
ACATTCTAAAAAACTCGAAAAGCCTTCTGTTAAAAAATGCAGGAATTATTGCCTTAACGCATCATGAAAAATGGGATGGCAATGGTTATCCAGCAGGATTACATGGATCAGAAATTCATTTATATGGTCGGATAACGGCTATTGCTGATGTATTTGATGCCTTAACCATGTCTAGACCTTATAAAAAAGCATGGCCAATAGAAGATGCCATTCAATTAATTAATGATGAAGCAGGCAAACATTTTGATCCTTCTCTTGTGGAGTCATTTAACCAAATAATTGATAAGCTATTAACAATAAGAAAAGACAATAGTGATTGAAGAAATAGCTATATTCTTTTGCTTAAAACCTAAATATATTTAACAATAAACACCTTCATTAAAAATCATCAATTTCATCTACTCTTCGTCATTTTTTATTTAAGGAAGCTCTGATTAAGTCGATTAGAATTTAACGCAGAAACATAATTGGACTTGATCAGAGGCTCCTTAAGACAATGGGAGCCCTTATAAACGCCTCTTTTTTGTAAGGTTTTTTACTCTGCCTAGTAATCAATTAAACATGTTTTTCTTCAATCATTTGATCAATATAAATCATAACTTCTCCACTTGCACTTTCTGCATGCTCCATTTGAATAACAATGTTGTCCATAATAGTATTATCTCCTAACCAATTTTCACGCGAAATAGCATAAGCCTGTTGAGCATGAGAATGTACATCATGATGAGGTACCTCTAGGTTTTTATATGCCTGAGTATCTTTAAACTGTTTATACCCAAGCCCCTCGTAGTACCACTTACCAAGACGACAATTATGATTATCAACACTAATCGCATCTGCCTGAGCACAAGAGCTAGGTTCAACAATAGCCGTATAAGCATTTTGTTTATAAATAATATGATCAAACTTAGTCAATAATCCAAAACTTTTATCTTTAGAATGACTAATATAATCTATTGATATTTTTGCAGAATCAGATAACTCAGAAAACTGTACCTTAAAAGAATCCATCTGCCCCATTATTTCTTTAGATAAATGAGCCGAACTATCTGCTTGTCTATGCATCTGTTCCACTCGTTTATTAAATGATGATAAGGATAGAGAAACCTCCGTAGCAGCTTCTTTAGTATGCTCTGATAAATTTTTTACTTCCTCTGCAACAACAGCAAAACCTCGTCCATGTTCACCTGCGCGAGCAGCTTCGATAGATGCATTTAATGCAAGTAAATTTGTTTGATCAGCAATACCTGCAATCATAGAGAGTGATTCCGATACTTTTTTACTATCTGCAATTAAATCAGCAATCACACTTGTCACAGAATGAATAGTGACGTTTATATTATTTAATGAAGAGCTAATGGCATCAACCGTTGAAAGACTTGCATCAGCACTTTTTCCCGTTTTTATAGCAATTTCCTCAACTTTCTCCATTTGATCAGTCATGTTAAGTAAATCATTTTGATTTGCCTTCAAGTTTGCAAGCAAATGCACCATATTCAAACCACTTAACGTTGAAGTTAATCTGTTTTTTGAGACTAATTCTTCATTTTCAGCCATACACTTAAGTGCAAAATTTATATTATCTGCAGAAGCTCTTAAGAATCCAGGCAATCCATCGGCAAAAATAAAACGATCATGATTCCCTTTAGATACTTGCTCAAAACCGGTATTAATTTCCTTAAAATAAGACTCTATAATATCCAAAGTTTCATTCAACTCCCAAGCAACCTTACCCACTTCCCCCAGCCCGCGAGTACCTGTAACCCTGTGATATAATTCGCCTTTATTTGTGTACATCAATACCTTATGTATATTCTCTATTCCATAAATAATTTTATGTATCGTTTTAATGATATAAAAGGAAATACAAAAAAACAATAAAGTTATACATAAATTAACCCACGAGAACCCATAAAAATAAACATTATAACTAAGGCTAATTATTGATAAAAAACATATAGCTACACCAATATAATTTATTTTATTCTTTAAAAAAGGGATATTTGCACTAGCATGTTTCATTACTCTTATACCCCACCTGGCTTATATAAATCTAAAATCAAACGATTATAATTTTTTACTCCAGATTGATTAACTATATCAAATAAATATGCTAAAGATTTTTCCGGAGCCTCCCTCGTAAAAGAGCTCTTTTCTATCGCTAACATTTCTTTATAAACAGGGATTAATACATCTAAAGCTGACTGTGGGGGCTGGCGCCGAACCGAATAATAACCTTGCAACTTACCGTTTTCATCATAATCCGGAGTAATATTCGCAAAAACCCAATAATACTCACCATTAGCACATAAGTTTTTAACAAAACCAATAAACTCTTCCCCAGCTTTTAAAGTATTCCACATAAACTGAAAAACCCCTCTTGGCATATCTGGATGACGAATAATATTATGTTGAACACCTAACAATTCTTTTTCAGATAAACCTGCAATATTCATAAAAATACGATTTGCATAAGTAACACGACCTGATTTATCAGTTTTAGAGACAATAAAATCATGTTCACCCAACTTTTTTTGGGTATTATTCGGCGTTATATTGAGTTTCATAAAACTTTTCCAATCACTTTTTCAAAGCTAATTTTGTTTGACTGTCATTTATTAAATATAAATTATAGTCAAATATATGGAAATGTTTTTAACTACATTTTTTAAAAGGTTTTTAGAAAAGGTGTAAGATAGATCGTGTAAGAAAAACCCTGTTTTTTACGTTATAAATATAATTATTAGTTAAGTTTTATATAGTTTGAGAAAATTTATAAAGATAGCAAATACATTTTTATAAGCTAATAATCATCTTGATTGCAATTAAAAATATGACAATAGAAAAAAATCGCTTTAATTGTTTAGCGGGTAATTTATTAGCCAATTTTGCTCCAATTGGCGCAGTTAAAACACTACAAAGTGTAATTCCACATAAAGCAGGTAAATAGATATAACCAAAACTCCATTCAGGCAAAATTGATTCATTCCTACCTAATAAGGCATAAACCACTGTTCCGGAAAGCGCAATTGGTAATCCGCACACGCTAGAGACTGCGACAGCATTTTTCATAGGGATTTGCCTAGCAACAAGGTATGGCACTGTCAACGTACCTCCTCCAATGCCTAATAGTGCTGATAATACGCCAATTCCATTACCGACTAAGTAATCTATCCAGTTTTTGGATTTTTTAAAATGAGTGTTGCCTCTTACTTGTAGAGCCATGCGAAAGCCTACATAAATCAAATAAGCAATAAAAAACCATTTTAATAATTTAGCATCTATATAATTAGCTGTCATAGCTCCCACTCCAGCTCCAAAAAATATACCTGGAATAAGCCTAAAAACTCTATCCCATAGAATATTTCCTAATTTATGGTGCATTAATAATGTTGAAATCGAAGTTGGAATAATCGTTGCCAATGATGTAGCAATAGCCAGAATCATAATATATTCAGCTGGAAAATGATGTATTGAAAATAACCAAACTAAAGCAGGTACAATAATAGCACCTCCGCCAAGTCCAAATAAACCTGCTAATATTCCTGATATTGCACCTAAAAGCATAGTGAATAAAAATAGTTCAAGCATTGTTTTACCCTGTTAAAATTCTGTTCTTAAAATTAGTTAATAAGTGAAATTTATATGCAAACATTTCTGGTTGGTGGAGCTGTTAGAGATTCTTTACTTGGCTATCCTGTTATAGAAAAAGATTGGGTTGTTATTGGAGAAACGCCTGAATCTATGGTTGCCTTAGGTTTTAAACCGGTAGGAAAAGATTTCCCTGTTTTTTTACATCCTAAAACAAACGATGAATATGCTTTGGCTCGGACAGAACGAAAAACGGCTCCTGGTTATAAAGGTTTTACAGTACAAGCATCACCAAAAGTAACTCTTGAAGAAGATTTAGTCCGCCGAGACTTAACCATTAACGCTATTGCTATGGATGAACAGGGTAACATTATTGACCCCTTTAATGGTAAAGGTGACCTTGAAAAACGTTTATTTAGGCATGTTTCTCCCGCATTTAGCGAAGACCCTGTTAGAATTTTACGTATTGCTCGTTTTGCTGCACGTTATACTCATTTAGGTTTTACAATTGCAGAAGAAACATTACAATTAATGAAACAAATGGTGAATGATGGAGAAACTGATCATTTAGTTGCAGAACGTGTTTGGGCGGAATTATTTAAAGTATTATCAGAAAGGTCTCCTTCCGCTTTTTTTTACACTTTAAAGGATTGCAATGCATTAAACTCTATTTTTCCAGAAATTGACCGGCTTTTTGGCGTTCCTCAACCGGAAAAATATCATCCAGAAATCGATACAGGTATCCATAGCCTACTTTGCCTTGAGCAAGCAGTATTTTTATCTCCTAAACCTGAAGTCCGCTTAGCTGCTTTATTGCATGATTTAGGTAAAGCTGAAACAGATAAAAAAAAATGGCCTAGTCATCATGGCCATGAAAAGCTGGGGTTACCTGTTCTTGAGCAGTTATGTAAACGATTAAGAGTTCCTAAAAACTTTAAAACATTGGCGATACACGTCATGCAGCACCACACAAACTGCCATCGTATCTCTGAGTTAAGAGCAAACACATTAATTGACATACTTAGTTCTTTAGGCGCTTTTAAAGAATCTAGTTCAATAGTTAAGGACTTTGTTCTTGCTTGCGAAGCAGATTCTAAAGGTAGAACAGGACTAGAAAACAACCCTTACCCTCAGGCAAACTATGTTTTACAAGCAGCTTCTGTAGCCTGTAGTATTAATGTCACGGATATTGTAAATAGTGATTTAAAAGGCGCTCAAATTGGGGATGCTATTCGTCGATTAAGAATTAAAGCCGTCGCTGAATATATTAAATCGGTATAACAATTAAAAATTTATTGAATAATCTACCCAACAGAATTATAGTTAATTTTTTCCTTACTTTTTAAAGAATATAATGCCATCATTTGATATAGTTTCTGAATTTGACGCTCACGAAGTACATAATGCAGTTGACCAAGCCAATAAAGAGGTCTCAACTCGTTTTGATTTTAAGGGCTCTAATGCGCAATTTGAATTACAAGAAAACAGTATTCTTATGAAAGCAGGGTCAACATTTCAACTACAACAAATGCTACCGATTCTATTTTCTAAAATGACGAAACGAGGCGTTGATATTGGTTGTATGGAAACGGGGGATATTCAAGATACCGGAAAAACAGCTCAACAACCTGTTAAGCTTAATCAAGGAATAGAAACCCTAATTGCAAAAAAAATTGTCAAAATCATTAAGGATAAGAAGCTCAAAGTTCAAACTGCAATTCAAGGAGAAAAACTACGAGTCACAGGTAAAAAAAGAGATGATTTGCAAGGGGTCATCGCTATGCTTAAAGCAGAAGATTCAATTGAACTACCATTACAGTTTGAAAACTTTAGAGATTAATTTAGAAAAAAATAACATAAGAACTACGGACTATAGGCTCGCTTTGCTTGATATTTTTTTCCAGATAAAAATGCTGATTATCGCTAATGATAGCCATATAGCAACTAATGATCCAACAATTCCATCATAATAACTACTGACCAAAAAATAATAATCAGAATCTGGGTTAGTATTAAAATAATCTTTCCCAATTTTGATTTGCCATACCCACGCAGCATGACAACCAATACAAATACCTATACTGTCTTTATATTGAGATCTAATGGTCACTAAAAACAACCCTACAACTAACAGAGCAATAAATGCAGAAGTAATTTCTGGGTTTAATACGTTTGAAAAAGCTTCTGCCATAAGCTGAAAACCACTTCCAATAGTTAATTCTTCATAAGGAATATCTGTTTTTGTTTTTACAAAATGAAAGGCAGCATAGTATGCTGCACTAATAAAAGCAGCCAAACCAACCATCATCTTTTTCTTTAAACCCGCTAATAGTATGCCACTAAAAAGAGGTTCTTCACCAAAAGAAATTAATATTGCCAATAGCAATGCAAGAGACATTCGCGTTATCACTTTGTTTATCGTCCACTCTCTCGCTTGATCAATCACGTTAATATCCAAACAATAGAGAGTCATCATTACTGGCAATAATGTGACTAACCCCAGTACGAAACCATATCCTAATTGCTTAAAAAAAACAGTCTTTGGTGCAAATCCTATCTCTGACCACGTAAGTTTTAAATAATGCCGTAAAGGAAAAATGCTTAATAACAAAAAAATTTGCGTAGCTCTACTGACTATCTTACGCATAGAAATCACATCACCCGCTATCATCAAGAAAATATAACTAAGAGTGGCTGAAAATGCGACAAAAAATAATAGTATTAATAAAGGAACTAAGGAATAATAAAGTGTTTTTATTCTATTCATAAACCATTACCCAAAATCACCCCACAGCAATTGTACTGCCGATAAAGCAGTTAATGAGGCTGTTTCCGTCCGTAAAATCCGGTTGCCTAAACGAACCGGTATAAATCCTGCTGCAATGGCATACTCTTTTTCCTTATGAGTGAAGCCACCCTCTGGCCCAATTAATAAGGTAACTCGTAAGTCATTAGGTTTTAATTTAGCTAGCGATTGCTCTGCATAGGGATCTAAAAAAATTTTTAACCCCTTCTGATTTTCTACCCAGTCTTGTATATCATTGATTTCTATTAATTCAGGTAAAACTGTTCGTCCACTTTGTTCTGCTGCATGCTGTACTATTTTTTGCCAATGTTTTAATCGTTGAGGTTTTTTATCCCCTTTGAATTTAACAACACAGCGTTCAGTCAATAATGGCGTAATTACATTGACACCCAATTCTACCGATTTTTGTACAGCCCAGTCCATTCTATCACCGCGAGATATACCTAATCCCAATGTTATGTGGAGTGGAGACTCAACACTTTTGTCATTTTTTTCTAATATATTTGCAACGACTCTTTTACGGTTAACTTCATCCAATGTACATAAGAACTCTCCACCCATACTATTAAATAGAGTAATGGGTTGATCCTTTTTTAATCTCAAGACTGTCCGTACATAATGTGCATTGTCATCTTGAAAAATGATTTTTTTCCCAGTGATTAACTCATCCGGTGTATATAGTCTGGAAATTCGCATAACGGCTTAACTATCTAAAAAAACTTATATTTTGACATAAAAAAGGGGCTTAATAGCCCCTTTTTTATTATCCAATTTATTAGCTAAAATTAATATCGATAATGATCTGGCTTATAAGGGCCTTCAACCGGAACACTAATATAATCAGCTTGCTCAGTTGTTAACTCAGTTAAATTGACACCAAGTTGTTTTAAATGAGATCTAGCAACTTTTTCATCTAGTTTCTTAGGCAAAATATATACCTCATTTTTATAATTTGATGAATTTTTCCATAATTCTATTTGTGCAAGCACTTGGTTACAAAATGAATTAGACATAACAAAACTTGGATGCCCTGTTGCACAACCAAGATTAACCAAACGTCCTTCAGCTAAAAGAATCAATTTTTTTCCATCTGGAAAAATAATATGATCAACTTGTGGCTTAATATTTTCCCAAGTATATTTCCGCAAGGAAGCAATTTCAATTTCAGAATCAAAATGACCAATATTACATACTATAGCCTGATTTTTCATTGCCGCCATATGATCATGAGTAATCACATTAAAATTACCCGTTGCTGTAACAAAAATATTAGCTTGTGGAGCAGCTTCTTCCATTGATACAACTCGATAACCTTCCATTGCTGCTTGTAGAGCACAGATTGGGTCAATTTCAGTTATCCAAACAGTTGCTCCTAATCCACGTAATGATTGCGCACAACCTTTACCTACATCACCATAACCACAAACAACCGCAATTTTACCAGCCACCATTACATCAGTAGCGCGTTTAATACCATCGACTAATGATTCACGGCAACCATAAAGGTTATCAAATTTAGATTTAGTGACTGAGTCATTTACATTAAAAGCAGGAACTTTTAATGTTCCTTTAGTAACCATCTCATACAAGCGTAAAACACCTGTTGTAGTCTCTTCTGATAGACCTTTAACATCAGCCATTAATTCAGGAAATTTATCATGCATCATGACAGTCAAATCACCACCATCATCAAGAATCATATTAGGCCGCCATCCATCTGGGCCAATAATCGTTTGCTCTATACACCACTCGGCTTCTTCTTCCGTTTCACCTTTCCAAGCAAAAACAGGAATACCTGCTTGAGCCATAGCTGCTGCAGCATGATCTTGAGTTGAAAAAATATTACATGATGACCATCTAACTTCAGCACCCAGTGTCGTTAATGTTTCAATCAGTACAGCAGTCTGAATAGTCATATGTAAACAGCCAGCAATACGAGCACCTTTTAAGGGTTGTTGTTCGCCATACTCTTCACGTAATGCCATTAATCCAGGCATTTCTGTTTCAGCAATATTAGTTTCTTTACGTCCCCACTCAGCAAGAGTTATATCTGCTACTTTGTAATCTTGTAAACTCATCTATGTATCCTGTTTTATAAAATATTCAATTAGTATAATTTAAAGTCCTGCAGCATTTTTTAGTGCATCAACTTTATCAGTTTTTTCCCAGCTAAATGACTCTTCAGTCCGACCAAAGTGACCATAAGCAGCAGTTTTTCGATAAATAGGATTCAATAAATCTAATTGAGCAATTAACCCTTTTGGTCTTAAATCAAAATGTTCTCTAATAATAGCGACCATTTTATCTTCACTAATTTTTCCTGTACCAAATGTTTCAGCACTAATTGATGTTGGTTCCGCAACACCAATAGCATAAGAAACTTGTATTTCACATCGTTCTGCTAAGCCAGCGGCAACTATATTTTTTGCTACATATCTTGCCATATAAGCTGCAGACCGATCTACTTTTGAAGGATCCTTTCCAGAAAAGGCACCGCCCCCGTGTCTAGCCATTCCACCATAAGTATCAACAATAATTTTTCGTCCCGTCAATCCACAATCACCCACAGGGCCACCGATAATAAACTGACCTGTTGGATTAATAAAATATTGTGTTCCTGAATGCAGCCATTCTTTAGGTAAAATAGGAAGTATTATTTCATCCATTACGGCTTCTTCTAACTCTTTGCCACCAATATCTGGAGAATGTTGAGTCGACAAAACAACGGCATCAATTGCTACGGGTTTATGATTTTCATAACGAAAAGTTATCTGACTTTTTGCATCTGGGCGTAGCCAAGGTAATGCTTTATTCTTACGTACTTCAGCTTGCCGTTCAACTAATCTATGAGAATAAGTAATAGGTGCAGGCATTAGAACATTCGTTTCATTACTTGCGTATCCAAACATTAAACCTTGGTCACCAGCACCTTGTTCATGATTTTCACTATCATCAACACCCATTGCAATATCTGCTGACTGTTTACCTATCGCATTAATAACAGCACAAGTTTCACCATCAAAACCTACTTCTCCATTATCATAGCCAATTTCACAGACGACATTTCTGACTAATTCTTCCGTATCAACCCAAGCATCAGTAGTAATCTCTCCTGCCAATATAACCATGCCCGTTTTAACCATGGTTTCACAAGCAACTCTCGAGTTCTTATCCTGAGTTAAAAGTGCGTCAACTACTGCGTCAGAAATTTGATCAGCAACTTTGTCAGGATGTCCTTCCGATACTGACTCTGATGTAAAAATAAAATTATTACTCACTTTAATTACCTCGTGCTTTTAATACTAGGAATATTAGTATTCATTTATTATAGATATGCAAAAGGCCGCTACTGCGACCTTTTGAAATATGGTGGGCCCTCCCAGACTCGAACTGGGGACCTGCCGATTATGAGTCGGATGCTCTAACCAACTGAGCTAAGGGCCCTAAAAATATAACCTGAACAGGATTATCTTAATTTTCACCATCAAGGAAGCATCTTAATTGTTCCGATCTCGATGGGTGTCTTAATTTTCTTAATGCTTTCGCTTCAATCTGACGAATTCTTTCCCTTGTTACATCAAACTGTTTTCCTACTTCTTCTAGTGTATGATCCGTATTCATGTTAATTCCAAAACGCATACGTAACACCTTTGCTTCTCTTGCAGTCAATCCACTTAATACATTTTGAGTAGACTCACAAAGACTGGCGATTGTAGCAGATTCTACTGGAGAAAGAACCTTTCCATCTTCAATAAAATCACCTAAATGGGAATCCTCATCGTCACCAATAGGGGTTTCCATAGAAATAGGCTCTTTAGCTATTTTTAAAACCTTGCGAACCTTACCTTCAGGCATTTCCATACTCTCAGCCAGTTCTTCTGGAGTCGCTTCTCTTCCTTTTTCTTGAAGAATTTGCCTTGAAATACGATTAAGTTTATTAATCGTTTCAATCATATGCACAGGAATACGAATAGTTCTAGCTTGATCTGCTATTGAGCGAGTGATTGCTTGTCTGATCCACCAAGTTGCATAAGTAGAA
>JAGLDH010000119.1 GCA_023145835.1 Methylococcales bacterium | reverse complement strand
TATGTTTTAAAGGGAACACTCATGGCATAATTGTATATTTTTAATTAAATACTAAACTTAAAGATAACAGTAATTTTGTAATGTGGGCTAGATTAAATCGTGAATTTAAACAAGATCAATTCTGTTTTATTTATTTTTCTGAGTGTGTTTGCAATGAGTGCGTATAGTACATCTGCAAAAAAAATGTATCGCTGGGTTGATGAAAATAATAACGTTCGTTTTTCTGATCAAATGCCACCAGATCAGATTAAATATAAAAGAGAAACATTAAATAAGAATGCTCGAGTTGTTAATATAGTGGAAAAAGAAAAAACCAAGGCACAGCAAGAACTAGAAAAAAGATTAGAAAAATTACGCGAACAACAAGAAGAAATTTTTATAAAACAGAAGGTAAAGGATAACGTTTTATTAAGCACATTTCGTAGTCTTAGTGATATAGACGTGGTATTAAAAGGAAAAATGTTAGCTCTTGATAGTCAAAGAAGAGTGGTACAAGGAAATTTGAAAAGATTAAAAAAACAGTTAAAACAGCAACAACAAATAGCCGCTCAATTTGAACGCGATGGACAAAAAGTATCTCAAAAAATAGAAAAGGATATCTCATCAAGTAAAAAACAAATTGAAAAGACATTGATTGAAGTTTCTAAGCAATTTGAGAAAAAAAGAGCAGTTAGAAAAAAGTTTGAGATTGATATTGCTAGATTTACTTTTTTGACACAATCGAAACTAAGTAGCCATGATCTGACTCGTAAGACTGCAGAATCACAAGCTGAAACAGAATTAGGGGTGTATATTTGTGAGAATGAAAAGTTATGTGAAAAAGCATGGAAATTTGCCAAAAAGTTTGTACATAGTTATTCGACAACGGGTTTATATGTTGAAACAGATCAGTTGATTATGAGCAAGGAGCCATCTAAAGAAACTGACTTAAGTTTATCTGCTTCTAAAACGGCTGTGAAATATAGCAAGCAACAGTTATTTCTGGATATTCGTTGTCATATTTCATCGTTAGGTAAAGAGTTATGTATAGGGGCTGAGGCAAGAAATATCAGACATTCATTCAGTACTTTTATTAAGTCAGCGTTAATCGCAGAAAAGTAAAAAAAGACGTTGTTATGAAAAATAGCTGTTCTATTATTAAACTTCACACAGTGTAAAGAGGGGAGGGGTTATCAGCTAGTTTTGCCTATAGATGGTGAGAAGTATAGAAGACAGTTTTTATCGACTGACTAATAAAGTACCAACACCTTGATCAGTAAATAATTCTAGTAATATCGCATGTTCGACTCTGCCATCAATAATGTGAACACTTGAAACCCCACCTTTTAATGCATCGGTAGCACAACGTGTTTTAGGAATCATTCCTCCGGCAATTGTTTCATCCGCTATCAAGTTATCAATATCAGATATTGAAAGCCCTGTTAGTAATTTATCTTCTTTATCTAAAATACCTGCGGTATTTGTCAATAATAATAGTTTTTCAGCATTTAATACTTCTGCAACTTTGCCTGCTACTAGGTCAGCATTTATATTATAAGAGTGCCCATCATCACCTACTCCAATAGGAGCAATAACGGGAATAAAGTCGCTATTACAGAGCATATGAACAACAGAAGGGTCAATACTACTTACCTCTCCAACATGGCCTAAATCAATGATTTCAGATGCTTTTAAGTCTTCAGTGGATGGTTGAAAATTGATTTTTCTTGCGTGAATAAAGTCACCATCTTTACCTGTTAACCCTATGGCTTTGCCGCCGTTAATGTTAATCAGATTTACTATTTCTTTATTAACTTGCCCGCCGAGTACCATTTCAACAATATCCATGGTTTCACTATCCGTAACACGCATACCACCAATAAATTGGGTTGATATATTAAGCCGTTTTAACAGGTTGCCTATTTGTGGGCCGCCGCCATGTACAACAATAGGGTTAATACCAACCAATTTCATGAGTACAATATCTTGAGCAAAACTACGCTTAAGGTTCTCATCAACCATGGCATTTCCACCAAATTTGATGACAACCGTTTTACTTTTGAATTTTTGAATATAAGGCAATGCCTCAATAAGTACGTGTGCTATTTCATGTGCTGATTTTTTTTCCATCCACCATTATACTTCGCACAGTTATGCTTCACTACTATTAAGTTTAGAAGTCATTTGAATACTGTGAAGTGGATACAAAAATGACTAAAATTACTTAAAAAGGGAGCTTTATATCTGATTTAATTTTAACTAGTAATTCTTTAAATTGAGATTGAATGCGTTGCAAGGCTTCAATAGTATCAGCTTCAAAACGAAGCGTAATTGCTGGAGTACTATTTGATGCACGAACTAATCCCCAGCCATCAGAAAACTCAACACGCATTCCATCTATTTTAATAATTTTCCCTTCTGTAAAACGTTGTTCAGTAAATACTTGATCCATGAAATTAAAATGTTCTTCTTCTGTTAATTCAACCGTAAATTCAGGTGTATTTTCACTATTTGGAAAGCTAGAAAAAACTTCAGCACTACTACGAGTATCTGCTGATAATATTTCAATTAAACGAGAGGCTGCATATAAAGCATCATCAGAGCCAAACCAACGGTCATTAAAATAGAAGTGTCCACTCATTTCACCTGCTAAGGCGGATCCAGTTTCTTTTATTTTTTCTTTCATAAAAGAGTGCCCTGTTTTCCACATTAAGGGACTGCCACCATTTTTTACGATTTGTTCGCCTAGATGGCGAGAGCATTTAACATCATAAATTATTCCTGCACCTGGTTTTAAGGTAAGCACTTCTTTTGCAAACAGCATCATTTGTCTATCGGGCCAGATAATATTTCCTTGGGAGTCGACAACACCTAGCCTATCTCCGTCACCATCAAATGCAATGCCCACTTCAGCCTTATGTTCTTGAACGGCTTTAACTAAGTCTGTTAAATTTTCAGGTTTAGCTGGGTCTGGGTGGTGGTTGGGAAATGCACCATCAATTTCACAAAATAATTCAATCACTTCACATCCCAGTGTTTTTAATAATAAAGGAGCAAGTTGACTTGCTGCACCATTACCGCAATCAACAACAATTTTCATAGGGCGAACAATATGAATATCATCAGAAATGATACCAATATATTCATTGACGAACATCGTATTTTGTTTAACTGATCCTTCTTCTGCTGATATAAAATCTTCATTATCAATTCGTTGTGATAATTCTTTCAGTTTTTTTCCAGCAAGAACTTTACCATTAATAATGATTTTTAGACCATTGTATTCTGATGGATTATGGCTGCCAGTAATAACAATACCTGAGTTGCCTTCGCTATAATGAGTCACAAAGTAGACAAGAGGTGAGGGTACTAAGCCCAGATCAAGTATATTAATTCCAGTTGATATTACCCCTTTAGTCAATGATTCAGCTAACTCAGGGCTAGATAAGCGAGCATCCCTTCCAATATTAATGGTTGAAATATCTTGTTCTTTTGCTTCAGAGCCTAAAGCACGACCTATATTAAAGACTATTTCTTTGGTAAGAGATTTTCCAACAATCCCCCTAATATCATTTGCTTTAAAAATGGTGGATATAGGTTTTTTATCGACTTTATCAGTATTTGGTAAGGGAGAATGATTGAGTGAGTTTGAAGGTTCGCTGTCTATTTCATCAACGTTAATGTTTGTGTCAAGAAAGCTAACATTTAGAAGTTCTCCAGAGTTATTATTTTTGTTTGAAATATTTGGTTTATTATTTTCTTCATTTGTTTTGGATTGAGAATCGTTTTCTTCATGGCTTAAACTACGTTTCAATTGAATGATTTTTGAACTAATTGATTCCATTTCATTTAAATGCATCGGATAGCTACCTACATTTTTTCCAGTAGATAAATCTTTAATGATCTGTAATAAGCTGTGGTGATCTTTTTTTAAAAGATTACCAACTTTTCGGTAACAGATAAAGCAAGTTAAGCCGCTTAAAAATGCAGGAAAAAATATGATGCCTATAAAAGAGAATAACGTTGATTGGTCTATTTTGGATGAATGCCAATAATGAACGGACCAAGGAGACTTAGGAATGTTGATGACATTACTCGTCCCATTTTTATCTGATAATGAACCAGCAGATCCTAGGGATGCCTTGTTTTGTTTGAGTTCTAAATAACTGTTAGGTATTTGGTAAGCGGATATAGATGATTGTAAAAAATCAAATTTTAAACTAGCAAGAACGACTCCAATTGGCTGACCATTTTTTTTAATAGCAGAGGTAATGGCTAAATGCCTATTTTCTCCTTCTCCTTGAAGAATGGGGTGTTGATCCTTAATTAAAGACAGTGATTCTTGTACCATGATAAGGTCGGCATTACCCATATGAGGAATGCTTGATCTATCTATTTCAGTCGTACCTGTAGTTAGAAGTCTGAGCTTCATGATTTTAGGTACATACTGCTCTAACATTGTCGCTGTCTGTGCTATTTTTAATGGATCATTACTTTCAATGGCTGCAATTACTTCAGGGGACTCGGCAATTTTTAAAACAGTTTTTTGTAATGTTTTAACATGCGAACTAATACTTAAGGATATTCCTTTGGCAACTGCTTGTGTCGCATTCATACTAGCTTGATTGATATCATTTTTTGACAACAAGTACGTTCCTCCACCTGCTACCAGTAACAATAGTGCGGTTAGCGCAGCTAATATGCTAAAAATACGAACCATGTTATTCTCCTACTACTAATATCTTCTTAATACCTTTAATGGCTTCCCGTGTGGCCAAACCCGCCTTCCCCACGATTACTTTCATTAAATTCGGTGACTTGTTCAAACTCAACTTGTAAGATAGGGACAAAGACCATCTGCGCAATTCGTTCACCAATATTGATGGTAAAAGCCGTTTTACTTCTATTCCAGCAAGAAACAAAAACCTGTCCTTGGTAATCAGAGTCAATGAGACCGACTAGGTTTCCTAAAACAATTCCATGTTTATGCCCAAGACCTGACCTTGGGAGCAAAACAGCGGCTGTATGATGGTCAGCAATATGGATAGCAAGACCTGTAGGGATTAATGTTGTTTCTCCTGGTTCTAAAACAAATGTTTCATCCAGACATGCTCGTAAATCTAATCCTGCCGATCCTTCCGTTGCATATTCAGGTAATGGAATTTCATTGCCGAGGCGATTATCTAATATTTTAAGCTGTACTTTTTTCATTCATTCTCTCTACAATCAGGGAAATTAGTTGAGTTGCTAGTTGTTTTTTATCTGTCATTTCCAAAGTTTTATTTCCACTGTTCCAATAGACTTGCAATGCATTGTCGTCTTTGTCAAATCCACCGAGTTCTTTACCTACCCAATTAGCAGCAATCATATCCACATTTTTTTGCTTTAACTTGTTAGTCGCATATTGTTCCAAATTGTGTGTTTCTGCAGCAAAACCAACAACAAAAAAAGGTCTATCAGGCAAGTTAGCAACCTCAGTTAAAATATCTTTAGTCTTTTTTAACTGAATAACGCTACGATCAGCTTGCTTTTTTATTTTTTCTTCACTAATAGATAAAGGACTATAATCAGCAACAGCAGCTGTACCAATATAAATAGTATTTTTATCTGCTCTGGAGAGAACAGCTTGGTGCATTTGCTCAGCTGTTTCTACATTAATTAGAGTAATATTACTAAGTGGAGTTAATGAGACAGGACCACTAATTAACGTTACATTTGCACCCATATTGTCAGCAGCCTCAGCTAAAGCATAGCCCATTTTTCCAGAACTGCGGTTTGTGATGAATCGAACAGGATCTAAAGGCTCTCTTGTGGGGCCTGCACTAATTAAAACATTCACATTATTTAAAATTTTAAGTGAATCTTCTTTTATGATTTCATTAAGAATGTCTGATGGTTCAGACATTCTGCCAAACCCCTTTTCACCACAGGCTTGAGATCCAGTCTCAGGGCCAATAATACTCACGCCCTGTTTTTGTAAGCGCGTGATATTTTCTTGCGTCGCAGCTTTATTCCACATCGCTTGGTTCATTGCTGGTGCTACATATATAGGACAGGTAGCAGCTAAATAAAGTGTAGAGAGTAAATCATCGGCAAAACCGTAACTAAATTTAGCAATACTATTGGCTGTTGCTGGAGCGATAATAATTTTGTCTGCCCAGCGAGCCAGATTAATATGTCCCATTGCATTTTCTTCATCAGCATCCAACAACTGAGTTGCAACAGGGTTTCCTGACAATGCCTGAAAAGTAAGAGGTGTTATAAATTTCATCGCAGATTCAGTCATAACCACTCTAACGTCACATCCGTATTTACGCAAAAGTCGAACTAATTCTGTAGACTTGTAGGCTGCAATTCCTCCACAAATACCGATTAATATTTTATTATTAATTGTTTTACTCCTTTATTATTAAAATCTTGCGCTTTAGATTATGGCAAATTTAAAGAAACTCTTCTATGCTTAAATTTTGACTATGTGATGAAGTTAAATATGTCGATAAAGGATTGGCCCGCAGAAGAGCGCCCGCGAGAAAAATTACTTATCAAAGGATCTGAGGCTTTATCTGATGCAGAGCTATTAGCAATTTTTCTTCGCACAGGTATTGCAGGCAAGTCTGCTGTAGATCTTGCGAGAGATTTGTTAGATGAGTTTGGCTCATTACAAGCATTATTAGATGCAGATCAGATTTATTTTTGCCAAGGAAAAGGATTAGGTACTGCAAAATATGCTCAATTACAAGCTGTATTAGAAATGGCCAAACGTCATTTTGTTGAAATATTACAAAGAGGTGATGCATTAAGTAACCCTCAGGAAACACGAGCTTATTTGACAGCTCAATTACGAGGATATACTTATGAAGTTTTTGCCTGTTTATTTCTAGATAATCAGCACAGAGTGATTGTATTAGAGGAATTGTTTAGAGGAACGATTGACCGTGCGAGTGTTTATCCAAGAGAAGTTGCAAAAAGAGCGTTATTTCATAATGCTGCCGCAGTGATTTTTGCTCATAATCATCCTTCAGGTGATAATGAACCCAGTCAGGCAGATAAACAGATTACAGATAAGCTGAAATTATCATTAAATTTGTTTGATATTAGAGTGCTAGATCACTTTATTATTGGTGATGGACAGCCTTATTCATTTGCTGAAAATGGTTTGCTTTGAAGATATACTTCGTATCTATGGCAATGCTAAAGCAAGCTTTATTTTAGTAATTCATCTAAGGTCAATTCATAGCTAGAAGAAAATGTTTCTAAAAAGTATTTAACCTCTGGAAGAATAATAGATTTTAATTTAGTTTCAATGTCTTTTTCAGCAATTGAAAACTCCTGATTACCCGCACGAACTTCCATTTTACATTTTAAATAGGCAGAAATTGTATCTGCTGCTTTAATGATATTTTTATGGTCTTGGGGTAATTCGTCACCAATCATGACAACTCTGTAATCTTCTTGAAACTCGGTGGGTAGTAAATTCAATAGCTCATGTTCTGCTTGTTTTTCAATTGATTTATAAGCTTGGGTTATGGCTGTTGAATGGTATTTGATAGGCGTTGGCATATCCCCTGTTATGACTTCACTGCAATCATGATATAAAGCGGCAACAACAATCGCATTGACATCAAGATCCCCATCAAAATGTCGGTTTCTTATTAGAGCGAGTGCGTGGGAAATAACAGAAACTTCCCAGCTGTGCTCCATTACATTCTCCATGACAGAGTTACGTTTTAATCCCCAACGTTGTAGCCAACGTATTTTACTGATGTATGCGAAAAAGTGACTTTTCATTAATAATATCCAAAATTAGATAGAAAATAGGTGAGAAAAAGTTATTTCTTTGAACTTTTATGATTATATTTATGTATAAAATATTGAAACTATTGATTTAACAATAGTTGAGTAAAATATTTGGTGTAACATGACGAAACTAGAAAGTTAATGAGTGTAGTTGTTCTATTGGTTGCTTGTTTAATCTAGTAAATTTACTACAATTTTAAACTAATTACCTAAAGTACGGAGCTAAAGTAATGTCTTCATTAACCGATTCTCAAATTTGGCAGGACCTGCAAAAACATTACAGTGAAGTTGCTGATTTACAAATGCGAGATATGTTTGATGATGACCCGCATCGTTTTGAAAAACTTTCTTTATGTTTTAACGATATTCTGTTTGATTATTCAAAAAATAGAATGACAGAAAAAACGCTGCCTTTGTTGTTTGAACTTGCCAGGCAGAGGAAATTAGATGAAAAAATTAAAGCGATGTTTGCTGGAGAAGAGATTAATCAAACAGAGCGTAGAGCCGTATTGCATGTAGCTTTACGAAACCGTAGTAACCGTCCGATTATGGTTAATGGTAATGATGTTAATCCAGATGTAAATCAAGTATTAGATAAAATACGCGATTTTTGTGATGCTGTTCATTCAGGCCAATGGCGCGGTTTTACTGGCAAAGCTATTACTGATGTTGTCAATATTGGGATAGGCGGATCAGATTTAGGCCCAAGAATGGTGGTTAGAGCTTTACAGCCCTACTCTACGGGACATGTTCAGACTCACTTCATATCGAATGTCGCCCAAGCTGATTTATTTAATACACTACAAAAATTAAACCCGGAAACTACTTTATTTTTAATCGCATCAAAAACATTTACTACTCAAGAAACCATGACTAATGCACACTCTGCACGGACTTGGTTAATTGAGTCATTATCAGTGCCAGAGGCTGTTGATAAACACTTTGTGGCAATTTCAACAAACAAAGAAAAGGTCATCGAGTTTGGGATTGATCCTGAGAATATCTTTGAATTTTGGGATTGGGTAGGGGGTCGGTTTTCTCTTTGGTCGGCTATTGGATTATCGATTCCCTTGAGTATCGGTATGAAGAATTTTGAAGCTTTATTAGAAGGTGCTCACCAAGTTGATGAACATTTTAGACTCACACCATTAGAACAAAATATCCCCGTTATCATGGCTTTACTGGGTGTTTGGTATAACAATTTTTTTAAAGCCGAATCACATGCAATTTTACCTTATGGACACTATTTACGTTATTTTCCTGCTTTTATGCAACAAGGCGATATGGAAAGTAATGGTAAAGGTGTCGATATTGATGGAACCCCCGTTGACTATCAAACGGGGCCCATTATTTGGGGGCAAACAGGGACTAATGGACAGCATGCTTTTTATCAATTAATTCATCAAGGAACAAAATTGATTCCTTGTGATTTTTTAGTCCCTGCTACTAGCTATCATGATCTACCTGGTCATCACAATATGCTTGTCTCAAATTTTTTGGCTCAGCCTCAAGCTTTAATGCAAGGCAAAAATGCACAACAAGTCTTGCAGGAATTAGATCCAACTGAGCAGAATGATGCCTTAGTTAATGCTAAAATTTTCCCCGGTAATAGTCCAACAAATTCATTTATATTTAAAAAAATGTCTCCCCAAACGTTAGGGTCATTAATTGCTCTATATGAACATAAAGTTTTTGTCCAAGGAGCCATTTGGAATATAAATTCGTTTGACCAAATGGGGGTTGAGCTTGGAAAAGTATTGGCTGGTATTATTTTGCCGGAACTTCAGCATGATGAAAAGGTCACTAGTCTTGATAGCTCTACTAATGGTTTAATCAATCACTTCAAAAAAATTCGGTAATTATTAATAGTAGACTGTCTTTATCGCTTAATTATGAGTTAATAAAATAATTTGGAGTAAGGTTTGTCTCTTAGTATCCTTGCCCGGCATCCTAGAGATTTAACCGTTGCTTGGGCTCAACGGGTTGTTGATCAAAAAAAATTAGGTATCACGGTATCCTCAATTAACGTTCATTCTGTTGATGTTGGCACTACAACTCGTATCCGAGTAACAGTTGAGCATAATGGACTGTATGTTATTCCTCGCCACTGGTTTGTGAAAATACCGTCACTCTCTTGGAGGTCATGGCTAATTACTGCTTTACCTAGGCTTCTATTTACAGAAGTCTCTTTCTATAAAGATATGTCTCATGTTGTCTCTGTTAATAAACCAACTGTCTTGGCAGCACAGAGTAAGTTTGGGCGAGGTGTTACCTTAGTTCTTGCTGATGTTACTGAATATGGGGCTATTCCCGGGGTAACTAGGGACTCTTTAACTATTGAACAAGTTAGATTGGTGATTGAACAATTAGCCCTGCTTCATGCTAGTTTTTGGAATAATGTAACACTTGATCAAGAATATAGCTGGCTTGGAGCGCCTATTCGAAAATTAGAAGATCGTTTAGGAAAAGTGTTAGCGGTTCCTTTAATGAAGCACGGGTTGAAATGTGCTGGAAGCATTATTCCAACTAAACTATACAAACCAGCTCTTCAATATGCTCGTCAACGAGGTGAAGCGATGCATCTACTGTCAGAAGGCCCACGTACTCTGACACATCATGATTGTCATCCTGGAAATCTTTTCTGGGATAAGTCTCAACCCGGTCTTTTAGACTGGCAACTTGTTCGTATTGGAGAGGGCGTCAGTGATATAGCTTATTTGTTAGCCACTACGCTAGAACCTAAAATTAGAAAAGTTCACGAAGCAAGTCTTCTTGTACTTTACCAAAAAGAGCTTAAAAAACTTGGAATTAAAAATTTAGACACTACAAAACTTTTCCAAAGATATCGTGCCCATTTAATTTATCCCTTTGAGGCGATGGTCGTGACACTTGCTGTAGGAGGAATGATGGAAAGAGAGAGCAATCTAGAACTTATTCGGCGAGCAACAGCAGCAGTTGAAGATCAAAAAGTGTTTGATATTTATAATGCTGATTAATTATTCTTTACGACTTTATCATGCTATTTTAGTTTTTATCAGCGTTTCTTTGTGGGTTATTCTCGCAGCTGGAATCATCGAATACTTTCAATGGAACTCAATGTTTGACTTAGGGCTATTGATTCACAGCGGAATTATCATTATTTCTGTTGGGAGTGTGGCTTTGATGATAAAATCAAAAAATATATTAGTTATATTTGATACTTTAAATTTTAATAAATCAACATGGGGCTATTATCTGATAGCTATTGTTTTAGCTATTATAATTTGGCTTGCTGATTTCTGGTTGCAACTTTTTTTTTTCTTGGATGATGGGAGAAAAGGTGGATTAGCTTTACAAGCAGAAATAAAGCAATTTGGTATCCTCAGCATTGTGATTTCTTCATGTTTGTTAGCACCGGCTGCAGAAGAAATTTTATTTCGAGGTATTTTACTTAAAGGTTTGCTGGAAAAAGTTAGTCCATTTTTTGCAATACTTCTTTCATCGCTGTTATTCGCAACCATCCACTTTTCATCTCAAGATTTTATTAGTTTATTTATTGCCGCTTTTGGATACGCGTTGCTAACAGTTAAATCAGAAAGTATTCTGCCTGCATTTCTTGCTCATCTGCTTAATAATAGTGTGACTGTCTATTATATGGCAACTTTGTAAGGGAAGAGAGATTCATAATCTGGTCTATTAAGCTGATTCTGAAACAAATATCCCTTGATGAGTGTTAAATTGGATCGTGATAAATTCAATACCAATTATGTTGGAAGCTCCTTTAGGTTTTTGGTGTTTTACCTTGCCCACCGCACGGAATTGATCGGCATCTATTTTAATAACTTGGTTTTTATTCAAGTTCTGTTTAGTGGTAAAACGTAGTCCTGTCGGTGAAAGATCGGATAAAGAGGTGATGATTCTATTGCTAGGCCAATAGGTATAAAAAGCCATCGTTGATGATAATTTAATTCGCGAAAAATACCTACGAGGTATTGAAAGGTATTCCTTAGAAGAGTACAAAGGGCTAAAACATTCTATACAGAGTTCATCAATATATTTAGTGGCACTAAAGCTCTGAGGCGTTTTGCAAAAATCACAATAATGGGTAATTAACGGTTGATAAAGAGATGAACAAGACGAATAACGTTTTGTGTTTTTAGTTTTTATCTTGAACTGCTTTTGTTTGTAACGTGTATTTTTTTTATTATTAAGTACTGGTGACACTCTACTATGATGATTTTGTCTGAGTAATTGATCATATTGTTTACGTTTTTGAGGGTTACTTAATACTGAATAAGCTTCTTCAACTAATAAGATGGCAGTCTCTTTATTTTTTAATAGTAATTGATAACTTGAAAAAATAATAGCTGTGGGAGCATCTGGTTGAATGTGTAATATACGGTAATAATTACGTTGATTACTATTTTTTACTAAAGGGATATTTTTAGGTATTTGGTGAATTAACTTAATATGTGAAAGATGTCCTTTAGAAAGTACCTCAATCTTATATTGAGCTAATAATTTTCGATCATATGAAGCTCTTTTAACAGAGTTGCGCAAGGTTGCATAAGCAAGATTAATTGCGCTGGCAGTATTGTTTTCTCCACCAAGGTCAGGGTGTAAACGTAATTTATGTAAAAGTGTACGGTAATTGTTTTTTATCGTGCCCAAAGGCGCATCAGGTTGTATTTGTAATATCCGATAAAAATTTCGTTGACTATTCTTCATTGTTATTTATGAGGAGGAATTAAGCTTATTACAAATTATAGACTCTAGATTAAGAATCTATATAAGGCTCGGTAAATGAATCAAGGAAAAATAGTAAGTAAGAGCCTTTACACGACCCAATTTATTTCGATTTAATTAGAGATTAATAATAAGCTATTATTAGCTATGTGATTTTAGTAAAATAGGCAGTATTAAGGAGTTAGAACTTCTAATGATCACCTATTTAAAGATTCAGTTTTTTCTTTGTTAGGTGTGAATGTTAATTAAATCCCTTTTAAAATTTGTATCAATATTAAATATAGAGTAGGAAAGTTTTATTATGAATAAAAAAGCGATTGTACTGGCTTTTAGTGTTTCTGCATTATCAGGTTTTCAGATAATAGCTCAAGCAGCTGATGTCGACGCAGGAAGAGATGCATTTGAAACATGTAGAGGTTGTCATAGTGCACCAGGATATAGTAATGTCTATCCAACGTACTATGTTCCTAAAATAGGTGGACAAGTTCCGGCTTATACAGTTGCAGCATTAAAAGCCTATAAAGAATCAAGTCGTTCTCATCGCACAATGATGGCAAATAGCTATGATTTTTCTGAAAAAATGATGGAAAATATAGCTGCTTTTTTGGCTGAATCTACCGGTGGGTCTAAAAAAAGCATATCAAATATGGGGGATATTGCTAAGGGCAAAAAATTAGCAGAAACATGCCTATCTTGTCATGATGATGATTCGAGTCCAGATGCAACAAACCCAAGATTAGCTGGACAATATGCTAATTATTTAGAAAAAGCGATGAAAGATTATCAGTCTGGGAAGCGTAAAAACCCATTAATGAAATCTATGGTGGATAAATTGTCAGATGATGAAATTAAAGATATTTCAGCATATTTCGCTAGTTTAAAAGGTTTGACTACGACTGAATAAATTTGTAGAGTGGGCTTTGAGTCCACTTTTTCTCATTGAATTTACAATATGACTATGAAAAAAAATCTATTATTAATTATGCCATTACTTTGGATGAGCGGCTGTTCAGATGAGCAAGAGGCGTCAGCCCCATCTTCAAATGCTTTTCAATCTTTTGAGGAAAGAGAGCAAACTGGCGCGCTTGAAGAAGCTAAAGAAGTTGAACAAATACTTCAACAGGGGGTTGATAGAAATCAACAGATTATTGAGGAACAAAGTAAGTAGAGATTATAGGTTTTAATAACCAATTTAACTTTAATAGAAGTTAAACCAAAAAAAATTATAGAGTGTTTAGGGGGGAGATAAGTTGTTATTCTTCTTTCCTAAACCATTTAAAAAGTATCCCTAAATTTTAAAACTAGCCCCAGAAAATCCCAACTGTTTCCATGCCTCAAATAAAACGATTGAGACTGTATTAGAAAGGTTTAAGCTTCTACTTTCTGGCTTCATAGGTATATATACTTTTAAATCAGGATCATGTTGGCGAAGAAAACTATTGGGTAAGCCTCTTGTTTCAGGCCCAAACAATAAGGCATCGCCAGTATGATAAGAAACATCAACGTAATTTTTAGTCCCTTTAGTCGTTAATGCAAAAAGCCTAGTTGGTTTGATTTTATTGATAAAATCATCCAAGGAGGCATGTTGGTGTAGATTGACCCATTCGTGATAATCTAGGCCGGCTCGTCGCAGTTTTTTATCATCCAAATCAAACCCTAAAGGATGAATTAAATGCAATTGCGCACCAGTATTGGCGCACAATCTTATGATATTACCTGTATTGGCCGGAATTTCCGGCTCAAACAAAACAATATTGAACATTTATTTAGGATTTATAGCCGCTAGTTTCCAAATTTCTTCAGCATATTCAGTAATTGTTCTATCGGTAGAGAACTTTCCACTGGCTGCAGTGTTGTAAATACTCATTTTAGTCCAATGTTCTTTATCTCTATATGCATCACTGACGCGTTGTTGAGCATCAACATAACTACGAAAGTCTGCAATAGTCATCCATGGGTCATTTGGACTTTTTAAAGACCCTATAATATCATCAAAAATTCCATGTTCAAATTGATTAAAATGACCACATTCTAGTAAGTTTATGACTTCTTTAAGATCAGCGTCTTCTTCAATCATTGTACAAGGGCTATAATGACCTTTTAATGCTTGAACTTCTGGTTCGTCCAGCCCAAACAAGAAGAAATTTTCTTCACCCGCTTCTTCTCTAATTTCAATATTAGCACCGTCCAATGTACCAATAGTTAATGCACCATTCATCATGAACTTCATATTACCAGTACCTGATGCTTCTTTTCCAGCTGTTGATACTTGTTCAGATAAGTCTGCTGCAGTACATATTTTTTCCATAGCAGAAACACGATAATTGGGTAAAAATACCATTTTTAGTTTATCGCCTACATCTGGGTCATTATTAATTACATCGGCGACATTATTAATAAGTTTGATGGTTTTTTTCGCCATTACATAACCTGGTGCTGCTTTACCTGCAATCAATATAAAACGAGGTGTCCAGTTTTTAGTGTCTCCACGTTTTATTCTGTTATAAAGGTGAATTGCATGTAAAACATTTAAAATTTGGCGCTTATATTCATGGATACGTTTAACCTGTACATCAAATAATGCCTCAACTTTGATACCTAAATCAGTACCAAGCTCTTCTTTTTGAAAATCAAGTAGTTGTTGCTTGCTTGATTGTTGTAATGCAAACCATTTCTTTCTGAATGCTGGTTTATCTGCAAAAGGTTTTAACTTTTCTAATTGAGATAAATCGGTTACCCAACCATCACCAATTGTTTTGGTAATAAATGTTGCTAAGTCTGGGTTACAAGCTGCCAACCAACGCCTTGGTGTAACTCCATTTGTTTTATTGTTGAATTTATCTGGCCATAATTGGTAAAAGTCGTTGAAAAGTCCATCGCGTAATAATTCAGAATGTAATTCTGCAACACCGTTGACAGAGAAACTTCCAACAATTGCTAAATAAGCCATCCGTACTTGTTTATCAGAGCCTTCTTCAATAATAGACATTCGTGATAAATATTCGGATTGACCTGGCCAGTGTTCAGAAACTTCTGTTAAAAACCGTGCATTAATTTCAAATATAATCTCCATAATGCGTGGCAATAAATATTGCATTAATCCTACAGACCATTTTTCTAATGCTTCTGGCAGTAAGGTGTGGTTTGTATATGCCATGGTATTACGAGTAATTTCCCATGCATCATTCCAGTTTAATCCATGTTCATCAAGTAGTAGTCGCATGAGTTCAGCAACAGATATACTTGGGTGAGTATCATTGAGTTGGAAGCAATTTTTTTCAGCAAAATGTGTGAAATCAGAGCCGTGACGATCAACCCAGTTAGCAACCACATCTTGTAAACTTGCTGAAGCTAAAAGATATTGCTGCTGTAATCTAAGAACTTTTCCATTTTCATTGGCATCATTTGGATATAACACCATGGTAATATTTTCAGCCGTATTTTTTTCTGCAACAGCCTCTGCATATTCACCTGCATTGAACTCTTGTAAATTAAACTCTTCAGTCGCTTCTGATTTCCATAAACGTAACGTGTTAACGGTACCGTTTTGATAACCAGGAATAGGTGTATCATAAGGTACGGCTAAAATGTCATTGGTACTCATCCAAGAAACAATTTCTTGTCCGTTTGCATCGGTATGTCTTTCTGTATGCCCTCCAAATTTAATTCGTACGGTATATTCTGGACGTTCAATTTCCCAGACATTTCCATTCCGTAACCAATGATCTGGTTTTTCTATCTGTTCACCATTATCGATTGCTTGGGTGAACATACCGTATTCATAGCGTAATCCATATCCAGTAACGGGTAATTGTAAAGTAGCACAGCTATCAATAAAACACGCAGCTAAACGTCCTAAACCACCATTCCCTAATCCTGCGTCTGGCTCACTATCAATTAATTCTTCCATATCTAAGCCTAAGTCATATAAGGCTTTTTCTACAGTATTTGTAACACCCAAATTTAGCATAGCATTGCTAAGAGCTCTACCCATTAAGAATTCCATTGAAATATAGTAAGCTTTTTTACACCCTTTATCTCTATAGGTATTGTGAGTGTGCTTCCAGCGTTCAATCAATCTATCTCCAACTACCATAGAAAGAGCTTCATAGGCGTAATGAGGAGAGCGACAAGAAGCATCTCGACCTAAACGGTGACTATAATATTGTTTAAAATCAGCAACAAAATCTTTTTTATCCATCCCTAAATCTGGAAGGTTAGTGATATTTGCTTTTGGTTTGCTTTTTTCAAAGATTCTATTTGGCATATTTTTCTGTTCTAAATTGTTGAATTATTTGGAGGAATAGATTTAGCGTTATCTGAAAGGTTGGTTCACAGTTTTGAATACCAAAAGACTAGTTAAGGCCTTTTAGTTTAGTGAGGTATAAATTAATACAGACATATTTATCATAGCCTTTCTTTATATGAATGCAAATATTGAAATAATAAAAAGTGATAGGTAACCTGAGTAGATTACAAAAAAATACTATTAAGTTAAGTTCACTTTAATATTTAGTCTATATAGATACGGTGAAACAGTAAAATAGATCAGTGTTACTTCATTATACTGATCTATTTTACTATTAAAAAATAGATTGTTAAAACATTGAGTTAGGATAGAGAATAAGTCTAAATTTATAAAGAAAGAAAGTGGCTATTTTAACTTTCCATGGCATTGTTTATATTTTTTCCCAGAACCGCAAGGGCATGGGTCGTTACGTCCTATTTTTTTACCATCTCTTACAAATGGTTGATCTGCTTGTTCTGTATTTTCAGTGGCTGTTTGAATAGGTTCAGCCTCTGCGATAGTAGGACTTGCTTCAGCATGCTCATAATTCATTTCCTGAGGAGCCTGTCTTTGCTCATCAATTGCCTCAACATCTTCTTCTTGGGCAACTTGGACTTTAGCTAAAATACCGATCACTTCATATTTAATATGATCGAGTAGACTCGTAAACATATCGAATGATTCACGTTTGTATTCTTGTTTTGGGTCTTTTTGAGCATAACCCCTAAAATGAATACCTTGGCGTAATGAATCCATTGCTGCTAAATGTTCTTTCCAGCTATTATCTAATACTTGCAACATAACTGATTTTTCAAAATGTTGCATCACCTCAGCTGTTGACTTTTCTTCTTTTTCTTTATTACTCTGTTCTAAGGCATCAAACACAAGGTTGCGCAGATCTTGTTCTTGAAAAGAATTATCTTTGTCTAACTTATTTTTAAGATCTAAATCCAGATGATACTCTTCAGAGAGGTGCTCTTCTAGTTCATTGATATTCCATTGTTCTTCCATAGTTTTAGCAGGAATATATTTAGTGATAACATCATTAAGAACATCTTTACGAATCACGCTGATCATTTCACTGATAGAATCAGCTGCCATTAAATCATTACGATGCTCATAAATGACCTTTCTTTGATCATTTGCGACGTCGTCATAGGCTAATATTTCTTTACGCACATCAAAGTTTCTTCCTTCTACCTTTGTTTGGGCATTTTCAATGGCGCGTGTTACCCAAGGGTGCTCAATAGCCTCGCCCTTTTCCATTCCCAATGATTTCATTAGTTTTGAAACACGTTCTGAGGCAAAGATACGCATTAAATCATCTTCTAAAGATAGAAAAAATCGAGTTGAACCTGGATCTCCTTGTCTACCTGATCTGCCTCGTAATTGATTATCTATTCGTCGTGATTCATGCCTTTCAGAACCAATAACGTGTAATCCACCACTATTTATTACTTGCTGATGCCTGTCAAGCCAAGCTCCACGTACTTTTTCTTCCTCAGATGTTGATGCACCATCACCTAATGCTTTTAATTCTGCATCAAGATTCCCACCTAAGACAATATCAGTACCACGGCCAGCCATATTAGTTGCAATAGTGACTGCACCTGGCATGCCCGCATTTTCAATAATATGAGCTTCACGCTCATGCTGTTTTGCATTCAGTACTTCGTGCTTGATATTATGTTGATTTAGCAGTTGAGCAATAATTTCAGAGTTTTCGATTGATGTCGTACCCACTAAAACAGGTTGTTGTCGTTCAGCACAATCCTTAATATCTTCTACAACAGCTAGATATTTCTCAGGTTTTGTTAAATAAATTAAATCACCATTATCTTTACGGATCATTTCTCTGTGAGTTGGGATAACAACAACTTCCAAGCCATAAATTTTATTTAATTCAAAAGCTTCTGTATCTGCAGTTCCTGTCATTCCTGACAGTTTTTCATATAAACGAAAGTAGTTTTGAAAGGTAATCGAGGCGAGTGTCTGGTTTTCATTTTGAACAGTAACGTCTTCTTTAGCTTCTACTGCCTGGTGTAGACCTTCTGACCAGCGTCTACCCGTCATCATTCTCCCAGTAAATTCATCAACGATAATGACTTCATTGTTTCTGACAACATAGTCAACATTTTTCTGATAGAGTACATGTGCTCGTAATGACGCACTTAAGTAGTGCATTAGCCGAATATTGGCTGCATCATAAAGGGTCGCCCCTTCTTCCATTATGGCATGCTCAACCAGTAGTTGTTCAACACGCTCATGGCCTTCTTCAGTCAGATGAATTTGCTTGCTTTTTTCATCAACCAGATAATCTCCTGGCATTTGTTCCTGTTCGTCTTTATCTTCAACAATTTCTTGTGCAGTTAAAAAAGGCACGATTTTATTGACTTTAAGATAAATTTCGGTGCCTTCCTCTGTAGGTCCAGAAATAATTAATGGTGTTCTAGCCTCGTCAATTAAAATTGAATCAACTTCGTCAATAATTGCAAAATTTAACTCGCGCTGAACTTTTTGCTCCATGCTAAATGCCATGTTATCGCGCAAATAGTCAAAGCCAAATTCGTTATTAGTGCCATAAGTAATATCAGCAGAATAGGCTTCTTTACGTTGTTGATGATCTAGGTCGTTAACAATTACGCCTACGGTGAGCCCTAAAAATGAGTAAAGTTTACCCATCCATGCGGCATCTCTTGAGGCTAAATAGTCATTGACGGTTACAACGTGTACTCCTTTTTCAGGTAACGCATTTAGATAGGCTGCTAATGTTGCCATTAGGGTTTTACCTTCACCTGTCTTCATTTCAGCGATCTTGCCGTCATTTAAAATCATGCCACCAATAAACTGAACATCATAATGAGACATTCCAAAAACACGGGTGGAAGCTTCTCTCACTAAGGAAAAAGCTTCGGGAATTAAGTTATCCAGTTTTTCATCTTGTTCAAGACGATCACGAAATTCTTGTGTTTTTGCTTTTAATTCATCGTCAGACAATTTTTTAAATTGGGAAGCTAAGCTATTAACACTTCCAACCATTGCTCGTTTTTTCTTAACAAGTCTGTCGTTACGACTTCCAACTATTACTTTGACCAGCTTACCCAGCATGCTTTTTTCCGGTGAAATTTAGTGAAAAAATATTGATTCAAAATTCTTTATTATATACTGTCTATAGGTTATTGTTGCTAAATAAACAATTTAATCTTGTATTTATCCCTTAGTTCTAGAAACTATCTATCATATGACACTATAAATTTGAGTCACAGTAATTTTATAAAGGCATTACTGGTTTTTAAATGCAGTGTCAATGATTGGTGTTTTTTTGAGTGATTTTGTATCTTAAAGATTATGATAGCCAGTTTCTTCATGTAACGTGATGTCTAAGCCTTCAATTTCTTCCTCTTCTGTTACGCGTAAACCAATTAGTTTATCAATAAGTTTCAATATAATGTAGCTAAACCCAGCACTCCAAAATATAGTAACTGTAACCGCTAGTGCTTGAACACTTACTTGGTCAAGTATCGATACTCCTTCCGCAAGTCCTAGACCGCCTAAGTTGCTGGCAGCAAAAACTCCAGTCATAAGTGATCCAGTAATTCCACCAATTCCGTGAACAGGAAAAACATCAAGTGAGTCATCTATTTTTAAAGTTCTCTTGATAAATTGAGTTGCATAAAAGCAAACGATACCTGCTGTAATACCAATAATTAATGCACCTGCAGGCCCTACAAATCCAGAGGCGGGTGTAATCGTACCTAAACCTGCCACCATACCCGTTACAATACCTAGAACACTTGGCTTACCAAATTTTATCCACTCAAGAAACATCCAAGTTAATGACCCAGCTGCTGCACCAATATGTGTAACCAGCATTGCCATTCCTGCAGAGCCATCTGCGGTTAATGCGCTGCCAGCATTAAAACCAAACCAGCCAACCCATAGCATGCCAGCTCCTGCAACAACCATAGTCATATTATGTGGAGGCATGGGTGTAGTAGGAAACCCTTTTCGTTTGCCCAATACTAATGCTGTTACTAGAGCTGCAACACCTGCGTTAACATGAATAACGATTCCTCCAGCAAAATCCATAACACCCAGGTCTGCTAGCCAGCCGCCTCCCCAAACCCAATGACACACAGGTGTGTATACAACAATCAGCCATAATGCACTAAACCAGAGCATGGCAGAAAATTTCATTCTTTCTGCAAAGCCACCCACTATTAAGGCGGGAGTGATGATAGCAAAAGTCATTTGAAACATAAAGAAAACAGTTTCTGGAATATCACCCGTTAAACTATCTGTACCTAAATTAGGCATAAAAACTTTAGAAGCTCCACCAATAAATTTTTGCAATTCACCGCCATCAGCGAAAATAAAGCTATAAACGCCTGCCAACCATAAAATTGAAACAATGCAGGTTATCGCAAAACACTGCATTAAAACTGACAATACGTTTTTACTTCTAACCAATCCAGCATAAAAAAGGGATAGGCCTGGGAGGGTCATAAATAAAACTAAAGCTGTTGATGTTAAAATCCAAGCAGTATTTGCTTGGTTTAATTCATTAGCGCTAGCAATCATGGGACAAAATAATAGCCCGAGAAGTAATTTGTAATTATTTTTCATTTGTTTAAAAACCTAAAACTTATTTTGTAAGCCAAGTTGCCAATGCCTGACAAATAGGGGGTTATTAACTTATTGGTATGCTGAATATCACTTGTTTTGGGTTATATGGCATCCTGGCCAGTTTCACCAGTTCTAATGCGTATTACCTGTTCAAGGTTGGATACAAATATTTTTCCATCTCCAATCTTCCCTGTATTAGCAGCTTTTATAATGGATTCAATCGCTTGTTCCACAATGCTTTCAGATACGGCTATTTCCATTTTTATTTTAGGTAAAAAATCAACAATATATTCTGCCCCTCGATATAGCTCAGTATGCCCTTTTTGGCGACCAAAGCCTTTAACTTCAGTGACTGTTACTCCTGAGATACCAATTTCAGATAAAGCTTCTCTAACGTCATCTAATTTGAATGGTTTTACTATTGCTGTTATAAGTTTCATGTTGGTTCTTTTATTTTAGTTGTTGTTAAGGGGTGTTTAATATGCATTAAACCCCTCTTTCGAAAGTGAATCAATAGAGTTTTGGATATCAGCAATGATATAAAGTTGGATTACTATGTTGAAAAGCTATTACCTTAAGGAATCTCTGATCAAGTTCAATTATTTTTAGCTTGCTAAAACTGCCGTTATTTTCCACGAAGATCGGTGCAATAGAATGACTATTACGTCTCACTTCGTAAAAAATAGCGACTGTTTTTTCTGTGCTAAACCCTAATCAACTTAATCATAGAGGTTCTTTAACTTGCATTAATAGTAGGTTTTCTTAGTTATTAACTAATCTTGCTTTGGCACTAAATTTACTATCAAGTAGAATATTCGAGCAACTAATATAACAAATCTTTTTTTTAACGCAAAAAAAAACGGGTACATCGTGCACCCGTTTTGAGATTAACTTAATTAATTCTTTAAGGACTAAATGGCATTAAGTCCTAGTTTTATATGTAATTTTACCCTTTGCTGCTATCTGTAAATTCAGGGTATGCTTCCATTCCGCACTCAGAGAAATCAACGCCATGATATTCATCTTCTTCGCTCACTCGAATGCCCATTACAAGTTTAATAATATACCAAGTTAAAAAGCTGGCGCAAAAGACAAATCCAGCAATAGAGACTATACCTATTAGTTGTGCTTTAAGTGAGGCGTCTGGGTTTGTAATGCAAACAGCGAGTAGTCCCCAAGTACCAACGACTCCATGAACAGAAGTGGCGCCAACGGGATCATCAAGTTTTAATTTGTCAATTAAAACAATTGAAAATACAACAATTAAACCGCCAATAGCACCGATTATTGTAGCCCACATAGGGGTGGGTGTTAAAGGTTCGGCAGTAATGGCAACCAGGCCGGCTAATGCCCCGTTTAAGGTCATTGATAAATCTGCTTTCCCAAACATCATTTGCGCTGTGACAAGGGCTGCAACAACACCACCAGCCGCCGCGGCATTAGTGTTAACAAACACCATGGCTACAGCATTTGCCTCGCCAATATCAGAAAGTTTTAGTTCCGAGCCTCCGTTAAAGCCAAACCATCCTAGCCATAGGATGAAAGTTCCTAAAGTCGCTAGTGGCATATTACAGCCTGGAATTGGATATATTTCGCCATTTTCACCATATTTTCCTTTACGTGCGCCAAGTAATAGTACGCCAGCTACAGCTGCTGTAGCTCCACATAAATGCACTACTCCAGAGCCAGCAAAATCCAAGAACCCTAGTTCCTCTAAAAAACCACCGCCCCATTTCCAGTAACCTTGTAATGGATAAATAAAGCCTGTCATGACAACTGCAAAAGCTAAAAAGGCCCATAGTTTCATGCGCTCAGCAACTGCTCCTGATACGATAGACATCGCTGTTGCAACAAAAACTACCTGAAAGAAAAAATCTGATAAGTTAGAGTAGTAAGTTTCACCTTTACTAGCCAGTACAGCTTCTGCTGTATGGTCTTCGCCCAGTAAAAAGCTTATGCCTGGCCAAACGCTATTAACTGCTTCGCTTGGGTACATAATGTTGTATCCACATAGCATGTACATAATGCAGGCTATTGCAAATAGAGCAATGTTTTTAGTTAAAATTTCGGTCGTATTTTTAGCACGAACTAGTCCTGCTTCTAGCATGGCAAAACCTGCTGCCATCCACATGACTAATGCCCCACTCATTAAAAAGTAGAACGTATCGAGCGCGTAACTCAATTCAGTTAATTTATTTAAAGCTTCCACTTTATCACCCCTCTTTTTTATTTTTATTTATAGTGCTTCGTCGCCAGTTTCGCCGGTACGAATACGAACAACCTGCTCTAGATTAGCGACAAATATCTTACCGTCACCAATTTTTCCTGTGTTAGCAGCTTTGGAGATGGACTCGACTGCCTGGGTCACCAATTCATCGCTAACAGCTGCTTCAATTTTTGCTTTTGGTAAAAAATCGACAACATATTCAGCTCCACGATAAAGTTCGGTATGTCCTTTTTGGCGGCCAAATCCCTTTACTTCAGTGACTGTAATGCCTGAAACGCCTATTTCGGAAAGTGCTTCGCGCACATCATCCAATTTAAAAGGCTTAACAATCGCGGTTATTAACTTCATAAAGACCCTCTTTGCAATGGTAAAATAATAAAACTTACATGAGAGAATGCATTTAACATGCCAGTCTTTATATGTGGGTTTTAATCAATAGCTTTTTTGAAAGAGGAGCAGGTAGAGGTGTTTGTTGCGCGCCATAATGGTGCTGTCTGATTTTTGTGCGCACCATAGTGGGCTGGTAATGGGCAGCCAATTGTTTTTATTGATGATATTTTATTGTTAATGGGTTTTTCGAACGAAGGTTTTTTTTTGTTGAAATTATGCGAATTTATAAAAGGCATTAAAGATATTGATTTTCAATGACTTATGTATTTGTGTTGTTTTTTAAAGACATTTTGTAATATGCACTACATAAGGGCATTTTTTTGTAATAAAACAACAGAATTTCATAACCTTGTTGTTTAATAATGGTTTTATTTGTGGCATTCTTATTGCTTGTATACAAAAAGTAAATTTTAAATGTGGAGATAACATGAAAAAAACAAATTTCTCTGTAGCTATTGCA
This sequence comes from Methylococcales bacterium, assembly GCA_023145835.1. GTDB lineage: Bacteria > Pseudomonadota > Gammaproteobacteria > Methylococcales > Methylomonadaceae > QPIN01. Next base: position 11,894 of record JAGLDH010000119.1, on the reverse strand, counting down.
TTATTAGCAACAAGCTCAGTTTCATTAGCAGAAGAAGACTATTCTTTTTGGGGAGTGACCCCCTCCGCTAGCGTTGCTCTGACAACTGACTATATGTGGCGTGGTGTTTCTCAATCAAATAATAATCCTGCTATTCAAGGTTCTTTTGATTTGGCACATGAATCGGGTCTTTATACAGGCGTATGGGGATCAAGTGTAGAGTTTGGAGATCAAAACACAAGTATGGAGCTTGATGTCTATGCTGGTTTTTCTCGTGATACTGATTTTGGTGGAGCGCTTCCATTTGCGCTTACTTATGATTTAGGTGTATTACATTATGAATACACGGCTTCATCTGCAGCTAACTTTACAGAGTTATATTTTGGTGGCTCAATCTCCCCTTTTGAAAATTTTAATTTTAGTACTTATTGGTATTATGGACTAAAGATAAATCATACTAGACCGGGTGAGTATACTGATATATCAGCTGATTACACATTTTTCCCTGATTCTGCTGCATCATTTACTGTTCTTGCTCATGGTGGTTATTACAATCAAAAAGATGCTGCTTTAGGAGACTCATACTGGGATTGGAAAATAGGTATCGCTAAAGATATTGCTGGTTTCAACTTTGAAGTCGCTTATTTTGATACAGATAATCAAGGTGGCGGCGGTGTTTATGGGGGAGGAGGGGGCCAAAGCTTAAATGATGGTCGAATTGTTGCAACTATTTCAAGATCTCTAGGAGATACTTCATCAGGCATGTTATCTGATGATTTTGAAGCTAGTGCAAGTGTTGCGTTAACAACAGATTATGTGTGGCGTGGTGTATCGCAAACGAATAATGAGCCTGCTATTCAAGGGTCCTTTGATATTACTCATAAATCAGGTGTTTATGCAGGTGTTTGGGCTTCTAGTTTTGAATTTAAGACTGAAGCAAGTATGGAGCTTGATGTCTATGGTGGTTTTTCAAGAGACGTTGATCTTGGTGGTGTCGCTTTAACTTACGATATTGGTTGGTTGCGTTATGAATATACTGCAGATTCAGCAGCTAATTTTAATGAAATATATTTCGGAGCTTCTGTTTCTCCTATAGAAAACCTTAATGTTAGTACTTATTGGTACTACGGTGTAAAAATTGAACATACTAAACCGGGTGAATATACCGATATGGCGATAGATTATACTTTGCCTGAAACGCTTGGTAGCATTACATTATTAGGCCATGCTGGTTACTATAATCAAAAAAATGGTGCTGATGATTATTGGGATTGGAAAGTCGGTATAGCGCGAGATTTTGGTCCTTTCAATGCTGAGGTCGCTTATACAGACACAGACGATGTAGATGCAGGTAATCTTGACGATTCAAAAGTCGTTGCAACATTATCAGCTAGTTTCTAAAGATAACTTTTGTGAGCTTTATCAAAAACGGGACTTTATGTCCCGTTTTTTTTGCCACTCACTTTAAAAAAATGGTAAGGTGATAAAGTTTTTTTTAAAAAACTATAAAATAAGAACAACCACACATTAGGAGACAAATTAAATGTCAGTAGATAACGTGCTAAAAATGATCAAAGAAAATGATGTCAAATTTGTTGACTTTCGTTTTTGTGATACCCGCGGAAAAGAACAACACGTCACTTTCCCTGCTCATACAATCGATGAAGATACCTTTGAAGAAGGTAATATGTTTGATGGTTCTTCAGTTGCAGGTTGGAAAGGAATTAATGAATCAGATATGATTCTAATGCCAGATCCTTCAACTGCGGTTTTAGATCCATTTTTTGACGATACCACTTTAATTTTACGTTGCGACATTATTGAACCTAATGATATGCAAGGCTATGAGCGTGATCCTCGTTCAATAGCAAAAAGAGCAGAAGTTTATATGCAATCAACAGGCATTGCTGATACTGCTTTTTTTGGTCCAGAAAATGAATTTTTTGTCTTTGATGATGTTCGCTGGAATGCTGACATGGGAAGTTGTGGATATAAAATTGATTCTGAAGAAGCGGGTTGGAACTCTGAAAAAGCCTATGAAGATGGTAACATAGGACATCGCCCTGGTGTAAAAGGCGGTTATTTTCCTGTACCTCCTGTTGATTCTTTACAAGATATGCGCTCAGCTATGTGTCTAGTATTAGAAGAAATGGGACAAGAGACAGAAGTTCATCATCACGAAGTAGCAACAGCAGGACAATGTGAGATCGGTTCAAAATTTAATACACTGATCAAAAAAGCAGATGAAGTATTAGAATTAAAATACGTTGTAGCGAATATAGCTCACGCTTACGGAAAAACAGCAACGTTTATGCCTAAACCTTTAGTCGGTGATAATGGTAATGGAATGCATGTACATCAATCCTTATTTAAAGGTGGAGAGAACCTTTTTTCAGGTGATTTATATGGTGGTTTGTCTGAAACAGCATTGTTCTATATTGGTGGTATTATCAAGCATGCTAAAGCACTTAATGCTTTTGCCAATGCTTCAACTAACAGTTATAAGCGTTTAGTTCCAGGTTTTGAAGCACCTGTTATGTTAGCTTATTCTGCTCGTAACCGTTCTGCATCAATTCGAATCCCATTTGTAAATAATCCTAAAGGTCGTCGTATTGAGCTTCGTTTTGGTGATTCTACTGCAAACCCTTATTTATGTTTTGCTGCTATGTTAATGGCTGGCTTAGATGGAATCGAAAACAAAATTCATCCTGGTGATGCAATGGATAAAGATTTGTATGACTTACCTCCTGAAGAAGAAAAAGCAATTCCACAAGTTGCGGTTTCTTTTGATGAAGCATTAAAAGCACTAGATGAAGATCGTGAGTTTTTAACTCGTGGCGGTGTATTTACTAATGATGTGATTGATGGTTATATAGATTTAAAAATGGAAGAAGTCACTCGTTTACGTATGAGTACTCATCCTGTAGAGTTTGATATGTATTACAGCTTATAAGCAATTTGTTGCTGTATTTAGTTGTATCAGAAACGCCCCGTTATGGGGCGTTTTTTGTTTTAGGGTTCTTTTTATTTTTTCTTTTCAACTAGTTTTACTGTTCTTCTCTCTTCTGTAGCTTCATTCGTCATTCTTTTCCATATAAACCTTGCTCTTATATTACAGCTTATTAATTGGTATAGAGTTTGCTTGTTTACTATTAATCTCTTTTCATCATATTCTATGACTGTGCACAAAAAGATACTTGCTAACCTTAATGAAGCAGTTTTGTTATTTAATAACGAATTAATACTGACTTTTATTAATACAGCTGGAGAAATATTACTGGCTGATAGTGAAAAGCATTTATTAGGGTTAAGAGCTAGTAAATTATTTAAACTATCTGACTCTGCTTTGCTCATTGATTTACAACAGTGTCTGGAAACAACTGAGGCTTTAGTTGATAGGGAATTGAATTTAAGTCATTTGAATAAAATATCAACGGTTAATTTTAGTGCTACACCTATATTTGAAGGTGGAGAGTTAATCGAAATTTTAGTAGAGCTACAACAAGTTGACAGGCAACTTCGTATTAGTAAAGAAGAGCATCTTCTTACTCAGCAAAATACAAGTCGAATGTTGGTGAAAGGACTTGCTCATGAAATTAAAAACCCTTTAGGAGGTATTAGAGGCGCAGCACAATTACTAGATATTGAATTAATAAGTCCTGAACTAAAAGAATATACACAGATCATCATTCAGGAGTCTGATCGCTTAAAATCTTTGATGGATAAAATGTTGGGTTCTAATAAACCATCAATAAAAAAGAGTTTAAATATTCATGAGGTATTAGAGCGTGTAAGACAGTTGACAATTGTAGAAACACATAATGATATATCTTTTGTTGTTGATTACGATCCAAGTATTCCTCATTTAAAAGCCGATAAAAACCAGCTTATTCAAGTTTTTCTTAATATTATCCAAAATGCAGTTCAGGCGATGCAACAAAAAGGAGAAGTAATACTTAAAACAAGGATTCAGCGTCATATGACCATTGGTCGAAAATATTATAAGTTAGCCATAAAAATAGATATTATTGACAATGGACCTGGTGTTAAAAAAGGCTTGATGGATCAAATGTTTTATCCCATGATCACGGGGCGAGCTGAGGGAACTGGCTTGGGATTGTCTATCGCTCAATCTCTTGTCAATCAACATTTTGGGATAATTGAATGCCAAAGTGAGCCAGGAAAAACTATTTTTTCAATCTACCTGCCAATGGAGAATTACGATGCAAAATCCTAATATAGTTTGGATAGTTGATGATGATAAATCCATTCGTTGGGTCATTGAAAAAGCGTTAGAAAAATCATCAATTACCACCCAAAGTTTCTCAAATGCTCCGGCTCTTCTTGAAGCACTAAAAAATGAAATTCCTGATGTACTTATTACAGATATAAGAATGCCTGGAATGAGTGGTTTTGAATTATTAGATAAGGTGCAACTACATTATCCAGACTTGCCTGTGATCGTGATGACGGCACATTCAGATTTAGATAGTGCTGTTTCTGCATTTCATGGAGGAGCTTTTGAATATTTACCTAAACCTTTTGATATTAACGAGGTTGTTGATGTTGTACAAAGAGCTGGTTTACAAAGCAAACAAAAACCAGTTGTAAAAAGTAATGAAGTATCGGATCAAATTGACTACACACCTGAAATAATTGGTGAGGCACCTGCGATGCAGGAAGTATTTCGTGCGATAGGTCGTTTGGCTCGTTCACATATTACAGTTTTGATAAATGGTGAGTCTGGAACTGGAAAGGAACTAGTCGCTAAAGCTCTACACCGTCATAGCCCAAGAAGTAAAAAACCATTTATAGCATTAAATATGGCGGCTATTCCTAAAGACTTAATGGAGTCTGAGTTATTTGGACATGAAAAAGGTTCTTTTACTGGTGCTCATGTTCGACGAGCTGGGCGATTTGAACAGGCTAATAAGGGGACTCTATTTTTAGATGAAATTGGTGATATGCCGGCTGAATTACAAACAAGATTATTGCGTGTTCTTGCTGATAATGAATTTTATCCTATTGGTGCTCATACACCCGTAAAAGTTGATGTCCGTATTATTGCGGCAACACATCAAAATCTAGAAGCTTTGGTTGAAAGCGGGTTGTTTAGAGAAGATTTGTTTCATCGTCTTAATGTTATCCGCATTCATATTCCCCCCTTGCGAGATAGACAACAAGATGTACCCGTGCTCATGCGGTATTTTCTTAATTTAGCTGCCATAGAATTAAGTACTGAAGTTAAAACTTTAATGCCAGAAACAGAGTCCTATTTAAGCTCTTTACATTGGCCTGGAAATGTACGGCAATTAGAAAATATTTGTCGTTGGTTAACTGTTATGGCATCAGGGAGTGAAATTCATCTGGAAGACCTTCCTCCTGAACTTACTCTTTCAGAAAAAACCTCTGATGGCGGTATAGAAAATTGGGAAAAATTATTAGAAACTGCAATAAAACAGCTACTTCTTCAAGGGACGTCAGATGTTGCAAAAACTATCATTCCTGATGTTGAACGTATTCTGATTAAGTCAGCTTTACAACACACATCAGGAAAAAGAAATGAAGCTGCTTTATTGCTAGGTTATGGTAGAAATACGTTAACTCGAAAAGCTAAAGAGTTGAATATTGAAGGGTGATTATTATTTTTACTTTTACTTAGAGAAGGATGTCGTACTAAATTATTTGCCTTTATCTGGCCAATGCCACAATGGTTCATCTAACATTCCTTGGCCAACAATCTGTGTTTGACCTAAGTCTTTTTCTAACATTATCGAATTACAACTATCTGAAGTTTCCAAAGCGGCAATAAGTCGACTTGCATGAGAAACAACCCAAACTTGAGTTGATTTTGAAGCGTGAATTATCAGTTTAGCAAGTGCTGGAAGTAAATCAGGGTGCAAACTTGTTTCAGGCTCGTTTAGCACCATTAAGGGAGGAGGCCTAGGTGTGAGTAGAGCGGCGACCCATAATAAATAACGTAATGTACCATCTGATAATTCTAGACCAGATAAAGGCCTTAAAAGACCTTCTTGATATAGCTCCACTGCAAACCGGCCATCTTGTTGTATAGAAATGTTTAACTTAGCGCCTGGAAATGCATCAGAAATAGCATCATTAAGAGCTTCTTCATCTCCAATTTCTATGATTGTTTGCAGCGCCGCAGCCAAGTCTCTTCCATCGTGATGAAGGACTGGGGTACGAGTTCCTAATTGGGGCAATCTTGCGGGGGCTTCAGAGTCGCTTCTAAAATGATCGTAGAACCGCCAGCCTCGAATGTCTTCCCTTAGTGAAACTATTTCTGGAGTTTTTACTGGATCAACAGCTTGGCTAAATAGGCTTTCAAAATTATTTGCATGTTGAGTGATAACATCCCACTGCCGATTGGATCGTACTTTTATCGCCGTTCCTGTACGATCAACTAATAGGCTTGCCGGGCGATATGAACTACCAGCCCAAATACACTCCTTTTTAATTTCAGGGTCTAATTTGAATGCAGATGGTTTTTGGTTACTAAAGCCTGACGATGAGGGTAGCCCTAAAGAAATGGAATAGCCAAAATCATCACCTGAAAATCCTAAGCGTAGTCTGGTTGATTTTTGCCTAGAACTACCCTCAATCCGTACTTCACCTTTGCGCATTTGCTCAGTTATTTTTTCTGGGCCGGCCCAAAATGTTGAATTAAGCCCACCCTCTTTTGCTAGTGAATTAGTAACACCACCCTGAGCCGTTTCTGATAATAACCTTAATGCTCGGTATAAATTTGATTTACCACTCGCATTTGCACCCGTAATTACATTTAAACTTTCGAGAGGAATGATTAAATTAAGTAAAGATCTGTAGTTGCTTATTGCAAGTGTATGTAACATTTTAATTTAAAAATAATACCTAAGCTCAAAACGTATATGATCGTCATTCCTGAATATATAAGCTGGGTCATTTTCGGGGGCAGAACTAAAAAAACGAACTTCTAACTCGGCTTTCCAATTATCTCCGAAACGTCGACTTGCTTCTACATTATAAAACTTTGTACTACTGGTTCTATCAAAAATAATTCCTGCTAAAATCTCCGTGCTTTGCACATCATTAAAGCCTAGTCTGACCGCGGCAAAAAAATCATCTTGAAAAATAACAGGAGCGTTACTTCCACGGCTATCATACAAATACTCAGCGACAATACCTATGTCTAATGCTGATTCAAATACGTTATAAAAAGTGTATTCAAACCCTCCAGTACCTGCATAAAATGCTTTTCCCTGGCCTGTACGCACAATAGACTCTAACTTCCATAGCCAATTATCTTGAGTCATTTGAATATCAATACCAGTTTGATGAATCATTTCGTAGTACGGAATTAACTGGATGTTTCCTTGGTTATTTTCTTCGACTAAAATAGATGGGTCTCGACTGGTTCCGTAAAAATAAGATAAACCTAAATCCCAATTATCTATTGAATAAGACCAACGAATTGCATAGGCTAAATGCTTTTCTATTCCATATTTTTCATAACGATCTTCACCAACATCTATTTCAGGAATTGGACGAAACCGTCCTTCATTTCCTGAAAAGGTTCTTTCTCTAAACCCTGTTAATAAATATAGATCTACCGTACCCCAACCATTAATCAAAGCTAGGTTAATCATAGGTTGACCTAATTTATCTTCTGTATCTGAGTTTTCGACAAAATCAGTTTGATTTATAATATCAACTAAATGTTGAGACTCACTGACTCCCCAAAAGTCCTTTCGGATCCCCACTCTAAGTTCCCAATCATCAGCAGCTTTTAACCATGTTAACTCACGGATATCAAAGTGTGTGCGCCTGCTATCATGTTGTGAAAAACGATAAAAAGGTACAAAAGCTAAACTTTGCGTACCATTATCCCATTCGTGATAAATTTCGGTTTCTATACTGCCCGATAAATAGTGGTTGTGTTGTTGACTGTCTAAAGCGTTATGAAAAAAACCTAAACTTTCAATACCTGCGTAACCTGAAATATCCACAGCAGAAACTTGGTAAATATTGCCCAATAAAAGCAAGCTTAAAAACCATTTAGGTGACATCATTTTTTTACCTAGCTCGTTTAAGGGTATTTTTATCAAAATTTCGATCAGTTAGTCCGGCTTTAAATTGATAATTTTCCCAAAGCAATACTGTTGTTTTACCATTTTGGTGGTTAGTTATGATTTGCTCACCTGCACGCCAGTATTGGTTTAAATATTGTTTGTAATTTTTAAAAAGTTGAGTTTTTAATAATGATTCTTTTCTATCATAATATTCTATTTTTGTAACAATATATCGACTTTTATCTACCCATAATAATTCGCGGGTATAACCAGAATGTTTGTATTGAGGAATTAACTCAATAACGAAACAATCTATTCCATCAAAAATTTCATCTTTAATATATTTATAAGAGTATTTGGCAACTTCAAAGGAAGTTAAATCTTCAAATGCATATTCGCTTCCCAAAAAAGGACCTGATTTATTACTGGAAGAAATTCGCTTAACTCTTTTAAGCGCAGGTAAATATAGCCATTGTTCGTCAGGCACTAAGGCATGTGTAAAGCTTAAAAAGGCAGTACCTTTAATGTCTCTTGGGCTATCAAATATGGTTAAACTTTTATCTCCTTCACCGATGACTTCCAGAGTATTTAGCTTAAGGGAACGTATACTTTCTTTGCCCGTTCTATTGGTTAAACGCATTTTTAATGTTGCTTTGGAATCCCCAAAACCAGTGTCTCTTTTATCAAGCTCAGTGATTATTTTCAGACCTTTTTTTTCTGGAGATATCTGTTCGGTAACTGCTTCAATCGTTTCTATTTCTGCTATAACGTGTGTTGAAAATAAGATACTAAATATTACGATTAAATATTTCATTTTTTCTCCAAACTCATTAATAAAGGGGGTAAAAATAGTAAATCGAGGAATAATGCAACGGCAAGGGTGATCGCAGTCATTAGCCCCATCTCTCCATTCATAGTGAAGTGAGAAAAACTTAAAACTAAAAAGCCCGCTATTAACACGGCTGAAGTAATCCATAATGCCACGCCCACAGTTGAAAAAGCGTATCGAACGGCATCTTCACTGCTTAAGCTCATCTCTGTCCTAGCTCGTTTATATTTACTGATAAAGTGTACGGTATCATCGACTACAATACCTAAGGTTAATCCGGTTACGACTGATAAACCTAAACCAACCCTACCGTCAATTAAACCCCAAACACCAAAAGCAATACCAACGGGTATTAAATTAGGAATAAGACTAATAAGGCCTAACTTAACTGATTTAAATGCAAATAATAGTAAAAAAGAAATAAGAGCTAACGCTATGATAGAACCTAAAATCATTTGTACAATATTTCGCTTGCCTATATGGGCAAACATAAGTGTTGGACTAGCGAGTTCAACTTTATATTGATTCATATTTTGTGCTAACCAATGATTTATTTTTTCTTCAACAGCCATCATTTGGTTGGAGCTAAGACTTTTTAACGTTGCAATAATCCGAATGCCAGATTTATCAATATTGACTTGATCGTTTAAATCCAGTCCGTAGGGTAATGACATTTCATACAATAGTAGATATTGGGCGGCCATCTCCCTAGATTCAGGTAACTTGTACCACTCAGCATTGTCTCCATGCATGCTTTTATTGAGTCTTTTGTACGTATCTGTGAGTGTATTGACATGAATCACTTCTGGTTGGCTTAATAACCAAGTACTCAGGTTTTGCACACTTTTTAAGAATTCTGGCTCATTGATAGCTCCTTGTTCTTGTGCCTGGATTGAAAACTCTACCGTATAAATTCCTCCCATATTTTCATTCATAAAATCAGTGCTTTGCCTAAATTCTATACTCTTATCAAAATATTTTACGAACTCATCATTTAATTCATTATTTGGTACAAAACTAACCATTACGATGGTAATGATCCCATTAACAATTAATAAAGATTTACGGTAGCGAATGACCCATTCTGCCAATCGCTTCATTCCTGAATTATCTAAATCATCCTTTGCTTTGACCTTTACTGGCAAAATTGTCATCATTGCTGGTAAAAAAGTGATTGATAATATCCATGCAAGTATCACGCCTATAGCAACCATATTCCCCAAATCTCTAAAAGGGGGGGCATCACTGAAGTTCATACTTAAAAATCCAATGGCTGTCGTAATACTGGTTAAAAATACAGGCTGAAAATTGACTCTCAAGCTTTCTTGTATTGCCTTTTTTTTCTCATGTCCAATTCGCATGTTATGTAGTTGTGTGACAAGAATATGCACACAATCAGCGACCGCCATCGTTAAAATAATAGTCGGAGATATAGCTGATGAGGGTGATAAAGACCAACCTATCCACCCTGTAATACCTAAGGTAGAAATAATTGAAAAAATAATTAAAATGATGACTGAAAATGTAGCACTAAAAGAACGTAGGCTAACCAATAAAACTAGAATAACGATGCCATACATTATCGGTACTAATGATTTATTATCATTCATAGCTGATTCACTAAATGCATTAGTCATCATTGCCATGCCTGTTAAATAAATTTTCATCCCCGGATATCTAGTTTCTAACTCTGAAACTATTGCTCGTGCACTGTTTGCAACTTCTAAAGCTTCAGTAGGGTTTTTATTAGGCAATTGTACGACCACATTCACGCCTGTTACATGACCTTGTGAAGATATTAATCGATTAATCAACATGGGTTCTGCTAAAGCTATTTTCTTAATTTTATTTATTTCTTCGGCAGATATTTGTGAGTCAATCACTAAGTCAGCAACAACCAAATCATCCTCTTCTGCTTGAGTGTGCTGAAAATTAGTGATTGAATCAACTCGACTTGAATAGGGTATTTTCCAAGATTTTTCTGTTATTTCTTGAATAGCTTGTAATGTTTGAGGCGTAAATACGTTACCGTCTTTTGGTTGGATAACAAAGAGAACTGAATCAGACTTGTTATAGATGTCTTGAATTTTGTTAAATGTCAGTAATTGAGGGTTGTCCTCACCAAAATAAATACGGTAATCTGTTTTAAACCCTAGATTAACAATCCCTGAACTCATGGCAAAGACAAGGGTAATGGTGAGCAGTAATATCCACCAAGGGTGTGTTGTTACAAAGGTGGAAAATTTTGAAATTGTTTGGCCTTTTTTCATATCATTTTCTCTCATAACCCTTTTAGTAATAATTCTATAACATGTTTTGCAAGCACATCCGGTTGTTCATGTTCATGCTTCCATCCAGGTAAGTGTTGGCGTAGAGGTTGCATTTCCAGATGATGTTTACACAAGCTCAATACAGAAATTGCAGATAAATGTTCATCTTTTTCAGGTGCTATTTCTTTCATCACGGATAGCAAAAAACAAAATTGTTCTTTAAAAATATCATTTGCTAACATTTTCATCCGTTCAGGGTTTGCATCTACTACTTCCCTTAGAATTAGCGTGTGAAACATGGGATCTAACGTTAGCTCTTGAATAAGTGAGGTAACAAATAACACAAGTTTAGTTTTTGCCGAGTGATTGTCTTGCCATACCACCGAAAAAGCTTCCTCCTTGTCAGCAAAAGCATACTTAACTGTTTCAAGATATAGGGTGTTCTTATCTGGAAAATAATGATAAATAGCTGCTGGACTCATATTGACAGCTTTAGAAAGATGCCGCATAGATACACTGGAAAACCCTTTTTTTGCAAACATTTTCTTTGCCGTGCTTAATATTTTTTCTTTTGAATTCAAAACAATATAACCTTACGAACGTTTGGGAAGTATAGGTTGTATTATTGTGGTTGTCTATATTAATTTAATAAGGTAGCTATAAAAAACCTATTTTTTGTTAAGGAGCCTTTGATCAAGTTCAATTATTTTTAGCTTGCTAAAATGAGCCGATATTTTCCACGAAGATCGG
>JAGLDH010000118.1 GCA_023145835.1 Methylococcales bacterium | reverse complement strand
TCAACTTAATCAGAGGCTCCTTAATAAAAGATAGAAAAATAAAATATTTGACAGGATGTATAGTCGGAAGGCCGCTGTGAAAAAAATAATTATTTATCTTGGGTTTACGATGTTGAAAATTCAGATAGGGTACAAAATTATAAAGGCTTTCTTTTTTATTGTGTAAACCACGAATAATCTAATCTCGGAAGTTTTTGTGCAAAGTATGTTTTAAAAATAACGGGTTTAATATAAATCAACAGGATCGACATCTATAGACCAACGTACTTTTTTACCTTCTTTGACAATATATAATTGTGGAATTAGTTGATCTAACAACGCTTGCAATCTTTTACGGTTTGTATTTTGTAGTAAAAGTTGAAAATGGTAATATCCTGCACGTTTGGCCATAGGGGCTGAAACTGGGCCTAATACCAAGGTCTTGTTATGGTTAATTTGTTGGATAATCGTACATACCTTATTTAAAAAAAGTTGTGGGTCGGCAGGGTTTGAAGCATAAACACGTAGAAGTGCCTGGAAACTGAAGGGAGGTAAACTAGCCTGTTGTCTTTCAGCCAAGGCTGTTCTTGCAAATTTGTTATAGCCTTCTTTAAGCAATACAGTTAATAGTGGATGATCGGGTTGTCTAGTTTGAAGGATGACTGTTCCTGGTTTTTCTGCTCGTCCCGCTCGCCCTGCTACTTGAATAATTAACTGAGCTAATTTTTCTATGGCATGAAAATCGATGCTAAATAAGCCACTATCCACATCAAGAATCGCAACTAAAGTAACATTGGGAAAATGATGGCCTTTAGCTAACATTTGAGTCCCTAAAATAATATCTACTTCACCTTGATTAATTTGTTCAAGATGTCTTTCAAGAGACCCCTTTCGCTGGGTTGTATCCCTATCAAGCCGAATTATTTTTTGTGTTGGAAACAGCGCATGGAGGCTTTGCTCAACTCGTTCAGTTCCTAAGCCTAAAGGTTTAAGTTCTCCTATTTTACAGGAAGGGCAATGCGTTAATAAACGTTGTTGAAAACCACAGTGGTGGCAACGTAAAGTTTCTTCTGCATAATGAATCACCATACTGGTATCGCAGTGTTGGCAGCGAGCAACCCACGCACAAGTATGACAAATTTGTACGGGTGCATACCCTCGACGGTTTAGAAATAATAAAACTTGTTCTTTCTTCGTCAGTGTATTTTTAATGTGAGTAATTAAGGGGTCGGATAGACCATCTTGTAGTTTTTTGTTACGAATATCAAACAGTAAAAACTTGGGTTTAATCGCTTTTCCTGCTCTTTCTGATAAATGGAGCAGTTCATAACGCTTTTTTTCTGAGTTATGTAGACTTTCTAATGAGGGTGTCGCAGTTCCTAATATAACTGGAATATTAAATAGCTTTGCTCTAACTATCGCGAGGTCTCTAGCAGAAAACCGAAAACCTTCTTGTTGTTTAAAGGAAGTGTCATGTTCTTCATCTAAGATAATCAAGCCAATTTTTTTTAAAGGAGTAAATAGAGCTGAACGAGTACCTAAAAGGATTGAGCTGTGACCTTGTTGCATTTCTAACCAGGCACTGTGCCGTTGTGTTTCTGTTAGCTTTGAATGTGATACTGATAGTGAGACTGAGAAACGTTTTTTAAACCGGTCTTCTAATTGAGGTGTTAGAGTTATTTCGGGGAGTAATACGATAACCTGTTGGCCAAGATCAAGAACTTTTTGAGTCACCTGCATGTAAACTTCGGTTTTTCCACTTCCAGTTACTCCTTCTAATAAAGAAACAGAAAAGTTGCCTAATTTAGCAGTTAACGTATTGATAGCTTGTGATTGTTGCTCATTGGGAGCTAAGGGAAGTTCGGGTGTTATTACTTTTTTAGCAGGTAATTTGGTTTTTAATTCTATAGAAAGTAGTTCTTTATCTAGTAAAGATTTAAGAGCAGAATGCCAATTTTTATTCCATTCATTGAGTTCTGTGGCTGACAAGCTTTTAGATTGAGATTGAAAATGTTCAAACAGCTGTTTTTGCTTAGGAGTTCTCTTTAATTGGTCTGAAATTAAAAGCTGACCTTTTTTAGAAAGGGTGTAATATTTTTCTTGCGATAAAGTGGCTTTTTTCCCTTTTCTAAGTGAAACAGGAAAAGCTGCACTAAAAACATCACCTAAAGGGTGGTGATAATAATTGCTAGCCCATTGAAGCAGTTGGATATCTTTTTTGCAAATAAGGGGTGACTCATCAAGAATCTCATTAATTTGCTTTAAACGATTAATCTCTATATCACTGGTTTTTACCGTTTCTATAATAAAGCCAACTTTATTTGATTTTCCAAAGGGAACAGAGACTCGGGTTCCTGGTTGAGGTGCGATACAGGTAAGTTGTTCGGGAATTAAATAATCAAATAAACGATTTAAAGGAACAGGAATGGCAACTCGAACTATCAAAGTGAGGTTAGTGGAAGAGTTTGCCATTTAAGATTAGTTTTTCTTTTAAAAAAGTGGGAGAAAGTCTTGACAAAAAAGTTACCCACAGAATCTGTGGATAACTCTGGGGATTAGTTCTTTTTAATCTGCTAAAAGTACCTTGATAAGTGGTTTTCTAGAGATTGTTTAAATTGAATAAAAAGTATAGTTGTTTAATATCAATAGCTTATAGTTATAAAAAAGATTATGTTTTTTTTCTTAAATTTAAAAAAAAACAATTCCTATTGTGTATAAATACTGTTATAGAGCGTATTGTTTTATTATGGTTTGATAAATTTAAGTGTCATACGATCACTTTCACCAATAGATACATACTTTTCCTTATCTTGCTCTTTTAGGCGTAAAGATGGGGGTAATGTCCATACACCTTTGGGATGAGCTGTTGTATCTTTAGGGTTAGCATTGATTTCAGATTTATCAATAAACTTAAATCCTGCTTTTTCTGCTAGAGTAATAACGTAGGATTGTTTGACATAACCGGATAGTGCTTTAGGGTCTTGTTTTAAATTTTCTGGGGCACGGTGTTCAACAATTCCAAGCAATCCCCCCGATTTTAAAGCATCAAACATGGCTTTAAATACGGTGTCAGCTTGATCATTTTTTATCCAGTTATGGATATTTCGAAAAGTAAGTACTCTGTCGACAGAGTCATTCGGTGCTATCTCAAGTTCTTTAGGAGGCTGAAGTGTTGTGATAATAGTTTTGCTATAAATGTTAGGTTGGGCTTTAGTTTTTTCTGTAAAGGTGATTAAGTTTTTAGTGAAATAAGGTGTGTCTGAATTAGCAGAAAAATGAGCCGCATATAATATGCCTTTTTCTTTAAGATAAGGGGCTAATATTTCGGTATACCAACCTTTTCCTCCTGGCCATATTTCAACAACGGTCAAATTGGGTTGAACTTTAAAAAAATTGAGAGTTTCTAGAGGATGTCTATATTGATCCCGACTTTGATGTTCTACAGAGCGGTGGTTTCCTTTTATGGCTTGTTGTAATAAAGAATCTTCAGCTGCATTTACTGCGGGAAAAGAAAATAAAAGCGCACTTGCCAATAAATAATGTTTCATTTAAATACCTATGAGATAGATTTAGGGGTATTCCATTGTTGTAATAAACTTAATGCAGCTAATCCTAAAAAGGCAACTAAAGTCCAACCAGGAATACTGATTCCTAAAAATGTCCATAAGACCTCAGCACAATCGCCTGTACCATTAAGCATCAGTTTGACAGTATCTAGCAGTGGAAAGTTCTCAAATACATAACTAAGACCTGGTCCACATTCAGGTATTTCATCAGGTGGTAAATTTTGTATCCAAACATGGCGTATTGAAATAGCACCGCCACATAGTGCTGTGATTGCACCCATAATTGAGTAAGCTTTTAAGCCACAAGATTTAGGGTTATGTATAGCGGCGGCTAGAAAAACTAGTCCAGTGATTAATATGGCAATGCGTTGAGATATACATAAAGGGCAGGGTTCCATTTCTTCAACAAATTGAAAATAAGCGCCTACTGCTAACATAAAAAAACAACTAGCAAAGCCAAGTAAGAACCAAATTCTAGGGTTAAACTTAATTAAATCAAACATGAGATATATCTTTCTTAAAAGCGTTAATTTCCCGAGATGGGCCTAAAACGACTATTATATCGCCTGTATCCAGTTTATGGTCTTTCTCTCCAAGAATAAAAAGAAAGTCGTCACCAAGTTCTTTGTCAACTATACCTAAAATAACTAAGTTTTGTTTTTCATTTAGCATGAGTTCACTTGAATAAGTATTATCTAGCGGGCTATCCTCAGGAATAATTATTTCTGCAATATGTAAATCATGTCGACCAAACACTGTATGATCCATAATATGTGTCATGCAGGGTTTTTTGATTAATTCATAGATTTTCTGTCCACAGATTTGATAAGGGTTAATAATTTTATTAGCCCCTGCTGCAATCAACTTTTCAGAGGCCTGAGGAGACTCAACAACGGCGATAATTTCAAGTTTTGTATCAATTGCACGTGCTGAAAGGGTTAAAAATACATTTTCCGAATCATTAGGAAGAAAACAAAAGATAATATCAATGTCTTGACCAATTCCTATTGATTTAAGGTTTTCATCACTACGAAAATCAAGGGCTTTTGTATTAAAGCCTTTTTCTTCCGCCAAAGCAATTAAAGTAGAGTCTGTTTCAACCACCACAATCTCTTGTTGCTGTTGATCAAGTCTTGAAATTGCATTAAAAGATAAGTGGTTATAGCCAAATACAACAATCTTGTTTTTCATTACAGTCCCAAACTACTTTGTTTTATTTGATCTTGAAAATAATCAATAGAATATTTTCTACCTAAGACGACAAGAATATCTTGTTCTTGTAGTTCAAAGTATTTTTCGGGGTTAAAGTAAAAATGCTGGTTTTTTACCTGATAACTGTTGCGATGTTTTAGATGTTTTTTATTGGAAGATATAACGCCAATTAATGTTAATTTTCTTTTTTCTAAATCTAAGTTATCTATTTTCAATTTATCTAATAGAGAATTTGGGCTGACAATAAGCGTGTCCATTGAGATGTTTTTTTGACCATGTAATATCCCGCGAATTGCTTCAAATGCAGCGGGTTGCCCAATAAACCCAGCAGCTAATAAACCAGCTGTTTCAAAAGGCTGTATTACGTTATTGGCACCTGCTTGATAAAGTTTTTTTTCTGAATCCTTTCTGTTTGCTCTGGAGATGATATTAATTGTTGGATTAAGATAACGACTTGTCAGTGTAATATAAACGTTAGCCACATCGCTACCCGTTGTGCATAAAATAGCGGTTGCTCCCGTATTAATTCCCGCGTTAATTAGTACGGAGTTGATACTTGCATCATCTTGAATGGCTAGGTATTGTTCATGTTTAGCTGCAATAATTTTATTTTTATCTTGATCAATAATAATAAAAGCCAGTTTATCTTTTTTTAATTGTTTTGCGACTTCTTGACCCACTCTGCCAAAGCCGCAGATGATAATATGCCTTTTATAGCGACTTAATTCGTCATAGGTTCTATTATCACGTAATGAGTCCATTTTATCGTTAAACGCGGCAACAATAATAGATGTAAAGAAAGATAACACGCCGAGTCCAGCTAAAATTAGTGTAACAGTAACAAGTCGGCCTCCCGTCGTTTGAGGTGTAATATCTCCATAACCAACGGTTGATATCGTGACAATGGACCAATAAAACGCATCATATAAATGTCTTATATGTCCACCTACCGATATATTTTCAAACAAATAAATTGCAATACTGGAGATAAAAACTAGAAAACCCATAAAAATGGCTAGTGTGATTAGCTCAAACTGTTTACTGACTAAAACATCGGAAAATATTTTAATGCTGTTGGAATAACGAAATAGTTTAAATAAACGAAAAATAAGGAGTACGCGTAATATACGTAAGGGTCGGTAACTAGGAAGAATGGCTAATAAATCGATAATGGCAAAAAAGGAAAAAATATATCTAAGTTTTTTACCTACTATTTTTTTGAAAGTTTTGAATAAACTGAATTTTATATTTAAGTAATCTGCTTTTTCATATTCTTTGATGATCATGCGATGAGTATCAGAATATAGCCAGCCTCTTAATAAATATTCAGTAATAAAGATGAATATTACAAATTGTTCAAGCCATTCACTTGCTTCATTAAGTGTGTGCTCAACACTATAAACCAGAAAAAATACGCTGAGCATAACCAAGCAAATCATAAAAGCATCAAAATATGATTTCATTTTGCTTTCAGAGTTTTCTAACAGATTATAAAAAAACTGCTTAGTTTTTGTGTGGTGCTTATTTCTTTTTAAGAAGTAAGCAAAATAAACGATGATTCTGGTAAGCATTATTTTTTAAAGTTGATGACTTTATTAGCAGGGTTTAAGTTAATTTCATCTATGACACAGTTTTTACCTGAGTTTAATATATAACTGACTGATTTTGAAATATCTTCTGGTGATAGGGAATGACATTCATCATTTCCAGGGCTGAAGGTGAGAGAATCAAAGAAAGCCGTTTTCACCATGCCCGGGTTAATTAAAGAGACACGCACACAGCTGGAGCCACATTCATCTCTTAAGGCCTGAGTAAACCCTCGTAAAGCAAATTTACTCGCACAATATATAGACCCTTTTCTACTGCCTGTTAAAGCAGCCTCAGAACCAATATAAATCAAATTGCTGTGAGTTTTTCTTTTTAAATTAGGAATTAAGGCACGTGTTACCAAAGCTTGACTCGTGAAGTTTACAGTCATCATTTGTTCTATTTGACTAAAAGAGAACTGTTCAAGTGAACCAAATTGACCATAACCAGCAGAAAAGACGATAGCATCTAAAGCAGGGTATTGTTTCTCAATAGCCTTCATTTTAGTTGCGATGGTATCAAGCTTAGAAAAATCAATTTCTATAAAACCAAAGTTAGGGTGAGATGATTTAAATTTGTGGGTATCACGGGATGTTCCGATGACAGTATGACCTTGTTGTAGCAAACTCCTTGCTATGGCGCGTCCAATGCCAGAACTGGTACCTGTTACTAATATTGTTCGCTTTAAAACGTGCATGGAAAGAATTTAGATTTAGGGATGTAGCCTAAAAGAAGTGTAGTACAAAACTCTATAATTTCTTGTTCTAGCTCAGTTTTATAAGAAGTCATCCCTTTTGTTGTTTCTAGTGGACTAGCAAAAAGTTTCTCTTCTGGGTAAAGTTTAAGTAATTTTTTGAAATATTTTTCGGGTAATCTAAAGATACCAAGGCTAACAGAATGAAGAGATTCTATTTTAATTCTAGAAAAAACTTGCTCAAATAACTTTTCATATTGTTGTTGGTAGCCTGTTTGATAAATTATCGGATCAAAACGTAACCCAAGTTGCCAGCCTTGCTCTTGCAATTTACACATGGCATCAAGCCGACGAGCTAAAGAAGGTGCCTTATCTTCTACTTTAGTAGAAATTTCATCAGGCGATAGACTAAATGCTACGATGCACCTTGGAAAAGCTTTTCTATTTAATAAGCTTCTCACCTGAGTGCTCTTCGTTCTTAATTCAAGCCAAGCATTAGGAATATCAGCAAAAGAGGGTAAAAAATGCTCTGCAAAACCGGTCACTGGTTCTAGTGCTAAGCTGTCACAATCATATCCTGAGAAAAAATGAATCGGTTCATCAGGGGTTTCATTACAAATTCTGAGAATATCTAATTGATAATCTTCAAAATTAACAAACAACACATAATTTGCTGATTGGTACATGCCTTGTAAAAAGCAGTATCGACAATCATATAAACAATTCAACATGTGAGAAAAATAATAATTCTTTGTTGCACCTATCGCATATTCAGGTGGAGTAGGAAGGACAAAGTTTTTATATTTTTCTGCCAGTATTAATGCAGGGTCTTGCTTTTGTAAGCGAAAATTTTGAGCCTTAGGATTAAAGACTTCGCTATAACGTTCGCAGATAATTTGTCTGGCTTTAGGAAACCTATCGCAAATGCTTAATGTTCTGGGGTGTTGACGAATACTTTCTTCAATATAGATTGTATTTATCATGAATTTAGCGGTGGGTAAGTTAGGTAATTTTAATGGAAAAAATAAGTCTTTGCAAAGACACTGATGTGGATCTCTGGTGGTCGCAATGATTGATAGCTTTAACTAAAAGGAATACATTAGCCCGTTAATGCATCTATTTCAGCGCTTAGATCTAAATTTATCAATGGGTTTCTGTCTTAGAGCGAAACTATTTTGTCGTTGTTATCAACAAAAATTTGTTTACATTATATTTAGTACGTGTGACAGTAAAAAATATAATGTAAGTCAGGTAAGTAATACTTTAATCGATAGACCTTTGCAAACTAGTGGGCTACGGCATTATTAATCCACTTTTAATCTTTAATAATTAGACCTTTAACTTTTTTGAAGAGACTAACTTTTGATTTGGTTTTTTGTTTTACTACCTTTTTCTTTCGAGGTGTTCTAGTTGGTTTTTTTCCCAACTCAGTTGTCATTTTGTCTTTATGATCTTGCTTTGATTCATTGAGTAATTTTTTTAATTCCCTAAAATTTTTGTCTTTATCAGAATCTTGATTATCAGAGTGTATAACTTCTGGTTGTTCTTTTTGTAGTAATTTTTTTAATTCTTTTAAGTTTTTGTCTTTATCAGAATCTTGACTATCAGGGTGTACTTCTTGTTTGGGTGAGCTGAATGACTGAATGGCTGGCTCTTCTATTGTTTTTTGAGTATCAATGGAATCTATAGATGAGAGGACTGTTTCTTCTTTTGAGTCAATACTATCAGTTGATGAAGGTATTGATTTGGCAGCTTTTTCAGAGTCAAATAGGTTTTTAATACTAAGTGGTTCACTCTTTTCTTCGGAATCGAAAGTGATAGGCCCTATTAGATCAGGAATTAATTCATCCTCGGGCTCGACTGTGGGCTGTTTTGGCACAGTAGTGTGCGCATTATTGTTATTATCTAGCATACTAATACTAGATAAATGTTGTTGAGCTTCTTCAGTCTGTTGTTTTAGAGCGATGTTTTGCTCTGATAACATTTGAGTGAATTTTTTGGTTTGCATATCAAGCATCGTTTGTACGTTGCTAGTTAACGATTCTTTATCGTTCAGCTTCTCAATTTCTTTTTGATGAGTGATTTCTAAAGCACTTTTTTCTTGCTGTTCTGCCGCTAAACGTTCAGATAATTGCTCAACAATATTGTCTTGTTGTTGCCAGATAAATTCATCTTGTTCTTTTTCTTCAGATTCATCAATTTGTTCATTTAAAGAAAATTTTGATGCTAATGCTTTGGTGTTATCTATTATTTTTTGGTTACGAGTTTTGCTTTTTTCTTCAAAACCTTCAATTAACTGTTTAAATTCTGTTAACTGATCCGCGTTAGTCGTTATGGTTTCTTCGCTTTCCTTAAGCTTAAGTTCTATTTCTTCAAGTTGTGTTTGCGCTTTACTCAGTTGAATATCAATAGATTTTTTCTTTTTGTTTAATAAAAATATTTTTAAATTATAGAGGAGTGCTGCAAGCAACCAAACGATAGCAGCTGTAGTGACTCCATACCAAAGGTTATCAAGTGTTAGTTGGTACCAATTGGCAATGAGCTTTTGAATATCGGCTAAGTATGTTTGCATAAACTAAGTTCTCTGTAAGAAGATAAGGGTTACTGTCAGATAACTTATCTTAGTAAAAAAAGTCTGATAAAGAAGGTATTCTATTTTAAAATCTAAAATAACTCCAAATTCAATGTTAAGTTACCATAAAACGATTCTTAATGAGAAAAAACAAATAAAGGTTATGAGTATTTGATGTATTGAGAAAATACTAGGAAAATTATCAGGAATTTGTTAAATAAGAATAATGTCGTAAGTAAGATAGGCAATGCGGTTGCATACCTACCTTACTTAACTTAATCAGAGGTTCTTTAAGGATAAACGTCTTTATAGGAGATAAAGACTTTGTATTTTAATGATTTATTTCGGACGAATACTAATTTCTACACGGCGATTTTGGGCACGTCCCATTTCAGCGTTATTAGAGGCTACTGGGTAACGTTCACCAAAACCTCTAGACTGAATTCGACCATGCTGAACACCTGTTCTCACCATATAACTAGCAACACTATTGGCTCTATTTTCTGAGAGTGTTTGGTTATGCTTATCACTCCCTGTTGAGTCAGTATAGCCAGAAATATTGACACTAGTTTTGTGAAATTCATTCAAAATAGTCCCCACTGAGTCTAAAATTGGATAAAAACTCTCATTAATATTTGCTGCGTTTGTAGCAAAGGTAATATTGCCTGGCATGATTAATTTTAAGTCATCACCTAGTCTCTGTACCCTAACCCCAGTACCTTCAAGACGAGCGCGTAATTGAGCTTCTTGTCGATCCATATAATAACCAACACCTGCTCCAACAGCGGCACCTGCACCTGCACCTATTGCAGCGCCTTTTCCGCCACCAGCGATAGCACCAATAGCTGCACCACTGGCTGCGCCAATAGCTGTGCCCCATCCAGTATTAGACACTTTTTCTTCCCCTGTGTAAGGATCAATAGCGCAACCGGTTGTTAAAGCAACAGCCAACGAGATACATAAAATTTTTTTCATATTTAATTCCTTTGGTTACGGATGGTTTTTATATAAGACTCTGTCTTATCAATAAAATTAGTTTTGCTTATTAGATACTGAAGTATAGTTTGTATTTATATATGCTCAATAGAGTCTCGGATGATATCCTGAGGTTTCCCTAGGATTAAACCATTTCTTTTCTTTTTTAATATTAGCCTAAATCATCTGTGGATTGTTTATTCTTTTTTCTAATAATTCCTCATAACAAGATTAACAATTAGCTCGATATGAGGGGTGTTTATTTTTTTGTGGATAGGGAGCCGATTTTAGAGTGATTTAATTTTTTATCGAGAGTAAGCAATGGCGCGCTTGTATCTGGTTTGGTTCCTGCTCGTATAGTTTTAGTAACAGGGTTAATTTGGTCACTCGTCCTAATTTGAGTTCCTCGAACGTTCAAAGTTGCTAGACAGCTAGTAGGGGATTTAGGCACGGCAAATCCTAGACCTACTGTAACAAACCCGTTAACAGATATATAAGGTGGGTTTTCTAAGGAATTAGAAGTAACATCATAAAATATTAATACCTTTGATCTATTTGGCAATATAACGCCTACAGCTGTCAACCCTGTATTTTTTTTCCTACAGCTTGGGTGAAGTGGTACAACGCTTCGACTGCCTTCTTAAAAAGTTGTTGCAGCCTGTAACGTCGATACTATTCCAAAGGAAGCAAGAGTATAAGCTTCACGATATTTTTCATTTGTTTAACCCTGTAATTAAGCAATAGCCATGCTATTTTTATGGTCAAAATTGTTGTTTACGGAAAAATTTGTTAAGGTTATTAATTCAGTGCTTTGAGGGTTAATTAGTTTGAATAAAAAATTTCCTGATTACCCACAAGCTTCCGCCACTTTAGGAAGCTAGATGTAACATTATGAAATATAGTAGTTATATTTTTAACCCAATCGAAGAAAAAGTTTAAGTTGAATTTTCATAATTAAATATAGGAAGTTTTTCAATGACTTATAAAATATCCGTTAATATGGCGGAAGCTTGTGGGTAATCAGGAAAAATTTTAGGTGGGTAAATTCTAAATAGTGATGTGATTTTTCTCAAAATAGGTGATTTGCCATGTTATTTAGGTGAAATCTCCAAAGTTATTAGTTGATTTGTTGTCGGGGAATGCCGATTTCAAATGGGGTTAAGAAACTTGTCTGGAATAAGAGCAATGGTATCATTGTTCAAAACCTTGTTATCCGCATTATGGTGCTACTATTCCGTAATGCGGATCTGTTTCTCGAGTATTTTAATTGACAGTTATTGTTGTTTTGCAAATTGACTCAACCCCATCTGCACCGATTGCTTTCATGATATAAGTCTCCGTTTGAGTGGGATTGAACCACACATAGTTAGAAGGTAAAGGAGCAAGGATAACACTTACCGCTGCACTAGGGTTTCTTGACCTAGTGGAAATAGAAGCAGAATTAGTGTTGTTGGTCCACCACCACAGGGCAGTTCCCTCTCCTGCTGAAATTACTTGAGGGTCAGCTCCCATTTCGCAAATTGGTGTTAAAGGAGCGGCAGTTACTGATTCTACGGTAAGGGTTGCTTCGCATGTGGTTGCAGTACCATTAGGCGTTTTTGCTGTAACCGTATAAGTTGTTGATTTTTCAGGTGAAATCCATAAGAACCCTCGAGGAACAGTTACATCACCAATTCCATTACTGATACTGGCTGAAGCAGCATTGGCTGACCACCACCAAAGAGCAGTCCCTTCTCCCGGTTTTATTGTCTGAGGATCAAACCCTGCTTCACAATTAATAGGAGCACTTGCCCCAATAACAGGTTCATTTTTTAGAGTCCACAGCTCAGAGCCATGCACGCCATCATTAGCTGTAAAAAATAGTGTGTTATTTACATTGATTATGTTTTGTATGAAAGAACTAGTTGTTCCAGGGTTTATATCATGAACCAGTTGTGTGCCTGCATCAGTCCCATCAGATTTCCAAAGTTCTCCACCATGTACACCATCTATAGCGGTAAAAAATAATGTATTTTCTAAATCAGTTAGGTATGAAGGGTGTGAGTCTGAGGTGCCAGGGTTAATATCTTTTACTAGTTTAGTTCCAGCAATAGTACCATCAGATTTCCATAACTCTTTTCCATTAATATTATCGTGAAAGACAAAGAATAATGTTCCATTTACATTAGTGAGTTTAGAAAATGGGGATTGTCTATTTCTTGCTAATCCAGGATATTCTGCATTAGCAACGAGATGGATTGTCCCTGCTTCAGTCCCATCAGTTTTCCATAAATCATAGGAAGTAACATTGCGGGAAATAAAAAAAAGTGTATCGTTTACAACAACCATACTTTGGCGACCCTGAGCTTTTTTTATACTGAGACCAACAAGACCTTGTCCACTTTTTACAGGAACTGTACCTGCTTCAGTCCCATCAGTTTTCCATAGTTTACCGTTAAAGTCTTTATCAACGGCAAGAAAAAATAGAGAACCTTTAAAGTTGACAAGCGAGCCTCTTATCGATTTGAAATCAGCTTGTATTGGAACTGTACCTGCATTAGTGCCATCAGACTTCCATAATTTACCTTCATAAGTAAAATACAGGGTATCGTTAATAGCAGTAAGGTTTTTAAGTTTGATTATTCTATTGACCCCTGGAATTACATCTTTCACAAGTGATGTACTTTCTGGAGTACCTTCCGTCTTCCAAATCTCATAACCATATTGTTCATCCCAAACATTAAAATAAAGTCTGCCATTTACATTTGTGAAGTCGAAAAAAGGGTTTGAGTGTCCCGAAACTGGACGAGGAACTCGCCCCACACTTTTACCAAAAAAAGTACCAAGAATAATATGCGTTTTAGTTGTGAGGTCAACTGCTACTAAATCATATTTACGAATATTGTTAGCGATCATTTCTGGTGTAGTTTGATCGCTATGAGCCCCAGTATAAAAGATATTATTAATTACAAGAGATCTTTTTGAACCGATGGGTATTGAGGGTTTAAAGTTTCTTGAAGGGAATACATTTGTACCTGCTTCAGTCCCATCTGATACCCACAGTCGCTCTCCATCTGTTCTATTACTCCCATAAAAAGGTAGGATGCTATTAATATTTTTCTGAGTAAGAGTAATTGAAGCGCCAATAGTATCATCTACACTAGGATTAATATCTTTTACTAAAGATACTTGTGATGAAGCAAAGGCTGTTTGTAGTGAGACTGTATGTAGAATGAAAGTCACAAGCAGTAATGGGTGGAGTTTTGAAGACATAATTTAATTCCTCGTGGTTTATCACATAGCATTAAATTCAATAAGTTATGGGGTATCTTAATGTGACTTAGAACATAAAAACGTGAAGAACATCTCATTTAATTGATGTTATAAAAATATGCGACAGGCCTTCATTTTTTTGTAACCAAAAACATGGAAAAGTACTAAAGGACACCTCTATTAATTGATGAATGGGAAATTAATAGAGGTATCCTAAATAATAAGAGTGAAGTCAGTACTCACAAAAAGACGAGTACTTCTCTAAAGTATGATAAGGAAACTTGTATTCAAGCATTTTTATCTGGATTAAAAAATATTACGTAAATGTGTAATATACTTCGCGAGGTTATGGGGACAGTTTTCTAACAACTGAGTTTTTTCAATAGTTCTCTATAAAAATCATGTGGTTCAAAAAAAACCACCTGAGACCGAGCGAAGTATAGCTTAAATTGTAGGAGACTCCGAGAGGGTAGATTCTTACCTTCTGGTTGTTTTAAACTATTAAATACCTGTTATTATTGCCTCAGCCTCTGCATATTTAGCGGCACAAACTTCTGCAACCTCTTTAGGTAAAGAGGGGCCTGGAGCTGTTTTATCCCAATCGAGTGTTTCCAAATAATCACGCACATATTGTTTGTCAAAACTAGGAGGACTAATATTTAGTTGATATTGTTCAGCAGGCCAAAACCTTGATGAATCTGGAGTTAAAGCTTCGTCAATTAAAAATAAGGTTCCATCATCATCCAGACCGAATTCAAATTTGGTATCTGCAATGATCACGCCTCGTTGTTTTGCATATTCAGCTGCTTCAGAATACAGCTGGATACTGACTTGTCTTACTTTTTCAGCTATTTCCTTTCCTAATAAAGGAATTGTTTGTTCAAATGTAATGTTTTCATCATGATCGCCTACTGCTGCTTTGGAAGAAGGGGTATAAATAGCTTCTGGTAATTGTTGTGCTTGCTGTAAACCCTTGGCTAAAGTGATGCCACAGATAGCACCCGATTCTTGGTAGTCTTTCCAGCCAGAACCAATTAGGTAACCCCGAACAATTGCTTCAACAGGTAATGGCTTTAAACGCTTTACAATAATGGCGCGTCCATCAACTTGTGAGCGCTCGTCACTATTAGGAAGAATATCCTCTAATTTTAGATCTGATAAATGATTAGGAATAACATGTTTCATTTTTTCAAACCAAAAATTAGAAATGCTCGTAAGTACTCGCCCTTTTCCAGGAATAGGATCTGGAAGTACAACATCAAATGCAGACAACCTGTCTGTTGTAACAATCAATAAATGCTTATCATCAATTCCGTAAATATCACGAACTTTTCCACGAGACAATAGATTTATGCTAGGAAGTGATGATTCAAATAAGGAAGCAGGAGTAGTCATAAATATCGTATTAAACTAATATATGTTTAGAAAATGCTGTTATTTTATCACTTTTACTCTATATCATAATGGTGATCTTAATTTCTTTTACCCGTTTTTCTATGAGAATTGGAGCGGGTTTTATGCCCTTTGTTATTATATTTATTTTTTTGTTTGGTTTTATTAGGTTTAACTTTTGCCTTTTGGGCAACCTTAAGCGAAACGGGTTCATAGCCAGTATCAGCTATTCTAGGAATTTGTTTATTTAATAGTTTCTCAATAGCGCCTAATAAATGAGCTTCTTCTGGACAGACTAATGAAATAGCGCTTCCTTCAGCTCCTGCTCTTCCTGTGCGTCCAATACGATGAACATAATCTTCTGCAACGGCAGGTAAATCAAAATTAACGACATGGGGTAATTGGTCAATATCCAACCCACGAGCAGCAACATCGGTAGCAATTAATGCAGTGATTTTTCCTTTTTTTAATCCTTCTAATGCCCTGCTTCTTGCCCCTTGGCTTTTATCTCCATGAAGTGCATTGCAGCGAATCCCATCTTTCATGAGCTGTTTGCATAATCGATCTGCTCCGTGTTTAGTTCGTACAAATATCAGAACTTGTTGCCAATTCCCATCACCGATTAACCATGAAATTAATTCACGTTTATACTCTCTTTTTAGAGCATAAATAGATTGGGATATATTTTCGGCAGTGGTATTTTCTCTAGCAACAGAAATTTCAATAGGGTCGACAAGTAATTGAGATGCTAGTTGCTTAATCTCTTTAGAATAGGTTGCAGAAAACAGTAAGTTTTGTCGTTGACTTGGTAATACTTCAATAACTTGTCGGATATCTTTAATAAAACCCATATCTAACATTCGGTCGGCTTCATCTAAAACAAAAAATTGCACATGAGATAAATTAACTTTTTTTTGATACATTAAATCTAGTAACCGTCCTGGAGTCGCAATAAGAATGTCTGCTCCACGCTGTAGTCGTTTGATTTGTGAGTGAATATTGACACCACCAAAAACAACTTCAGAAAATAAAGGAAGGTGTTTGCCGTAGATTCTAAAACTCTCATAGACTTGTATAGCTAATTCTCGTGTTGGCGTAAGAACTAAGGCTCTAATTGGGTGTGGTTTTTTTGGTTGCGCTTGAGTATATAAATGTTCTAATAGTGGTAATGCAAATCCTGCTGTTTTACCTGTTCCTGTTTGTGCGCCAGCAAGGATATCGTTACCCTGTAGAATTAAGGGGATGGCCTTTTCTTGAACTGGAGTAGGTTTGTTATATCCTTGCTCCTTAATTGCTTGGATTAAAGGGGGGGATAAATTTAATTTATTAAATGACATGCGAGTTTAAATATTAAGCGAAATTTTCTATTCTAGATATTATAAATCTTAGCTTATAACTTGACAGCGTATATCGTAAAAAAGCATAGTGTTACCTGATTACCCATAACCTTCCGCCAATGAGTATAACCGAATAAATATTAAACTAAGATACCTGCCTACTAGCATCTATTTAAGAAAGATGTCTATTGATAAGTGCATCAATTCCTCCCTTTTCAACAAGTTCTTGATAACGATAAAAGCTGTCTCTCGTGACATTCATCACTTGACACGGTTTAAAAACATTTTCGAGTTCTTTGGCTAAATTTAATAAATCTGCTTTGTGTTTAATTATTGGATTGTTAGTATGTAGCACTGAGAGTGACCTATTTTGTTTTGATTTAAGATTTAGACATCTTTATCAGAACGGGTAACTTTCTTCTTGTCAATATGAAGTGTACGATCTAGTCGAGATTAATATATCTACTTCAATTTTTGTAGTCCCGTGCCTCTGTTCTTTATTTAAAATAGCTAACTTGGAGGTTCTGTTTTATCTTTGTCCAAAGAATGTACTTTAAATCTACAGCTATGTCCTCCTTTAGCTAAACAAAAGGTATGTTCAATTTTTCTATCAAGGAGAGTAGAGAGTATTGACAAGTCCATTTCACAAATTTCAGGGGAGTCATAAGCCAGATCATAAAAAACACAATTATAAGCATCGATTATTAAGTTTTCTCCTGGCTCACCTTCGACTACCTCAGTCTCATAACCCAATTCCTGCATGATAGTGGCAGCCATATTAATTTTTTCTTCTATAGGTTTATTTTTAAGGGCGTCTTTTCTTGTTATTGCGAGTGATACACCTAATTCCTGAAGATACTCAACAAGCTCTTCAGAGCCTAATTTCTGTTTGATCAAAGTGATTAACATCTTAGCAAAAAGGCTATAGTGCTTGGGGAAAATATGTTCCCCTTTTTCCGTTAATACAAAGAGTGTTCCGGGTCGTCCCCCCGTTTGTTTTGAGGCAGACTTTCTGACAAAGCCATCTCTTTCCAATACTGTTAAATGCTGGTGTATTGCACTTTTTGAAATTTCAAGAAGTTTGGAAAACTGATCAACAGTCATCCCTTCTTTTTCTTTCACTAAAAATTGCAGTATCTTCTGCTGTTTTTCACTAAACCCAACAATGTCCATGCAACCTCCCTCGTCTGTTTTGGATGTTTTAATCCTTTTTGGAAGCGTTAAAGACTTCCTTTTTAAATGTTACAAAAGAATTATAGCATCTCATACCCCTAGCACCACTGGAACAGTAAGAATAGGCAGTCTTCTTTAAATAGTTTATCAAGTATAAAGTTGACAAAGATCGTTGTCAGGTTTAATCTAGATTACAAATTACGCATTAATAACGATCGTAATTAGTAAATTAGGAGTAATTAAATGAAATTCAGTCAATCAGCTAATAACAAAATTAAGAAAAGGATTAACAAAACGTCCTATCTTTTTATGATGTTTTTTTTAGATAACTTTGGTAGAGGCAAAGCAGCATAAATTTGTAATGAGGATTGATGAAGTCATGATTAAAATGGTCATTAAGTTAAGCATAAAAGATACGGAGGTGGGACTTTAGTCCCTCCAAATACGGGGCTAAAGCCCAGTCTCCAAGGTGAACTCTTTGTATATAACTTTTAACTTAATGACATTGGAATGTCATTCAAAATCAATAATTCAACAAGGTGTGTCGCTTATTTGTTGTATCAACAGTTTATAGAGATGAAAGAGAAATAAGTATGAAATTAAAAACTACAGTCTGGGGGCTGATCATAGTATGTGTCTGCTCCTTTAGTATTTTGCTCTCGCTTGGTAGTGATATTTACCGCGAGGCTCCCCCTCTACCTAAACAAGTTATTACCCATAAGGGTGATGTCGTATTCACTTATGAAAATATCGACCAAGGACAACTTGCCTGGCGCTCAATGGGAGGGCATCAATTAGGATCAATTTGGGGGCATGGCTCCTATGTTGCTCCTGATTGGACTGCAGACTGGATTCATCGAGAGGCACAAGCCTGGTTGAATGATGCAGCTGAAGAAGAATATGGCGTATCATTTCCAGCTCTTTCAAGATCTCAGCAAGTGTCCCTAGAACAGAAATTGCGCGATGATATTCGTCCTAATGGCTATAACTCGAAAACTGGAATAATTACGATTAGTGACCGTCGAGCAACAGCCATACAAAAAGTTATCAAGCATTATGTTTCTCTGTTTGGAGATGACCCTGCTACTCAACAGTTGCGTATAGATTATGCAATGAAAAACAACACATTAAATTCAGTAGAGCGCCGTGAAAACCTATCTGCTTTTATATTTTGGACAGCCTGGGCAGCAGTGACTGTACGACCAGATGCAGAATATACTTACACTCACAATTGGCCTTATGATTTGCAAGTAGGCAATAATATAACCTCATCTTTGATGGTCTGGTCAATATTAAGTGTTTGTGGATTGATACTGGGTATT
This sequence comes from Methylococcales bacterium, assembly GCA_023145835.1. GTDB lineage: Bacteria > Pseudomonadota > Gammaproteobacteria > Methylococcales > Methylomonadaceae > QPIN01. Next base: position 6,664 of record JAGLDH010000118.1, on the reverse strand, counting down.
GGTGCGCTCGTGTGGTATCACGCGACTTTACGAGAAGAACCGCTTGCTGTTGCACCCGATAAGGATTCTTTGTTTACAGTCAGTGCTACACCGTCACAAAAAGTGGCAGGGCTATTTTTTATAACCGCAATTGGGCTGTTTTTATTACAAATATGTCTTGGTGTTGTGACGGCTCACTATGCAGTAGAAGGCCAATCATTTTATGGCTTCAACCTTTCTGAGTTGCTACCCTATTCAGTGACAAGAACCTGGCATACCCAACTTGCGGTATTCTGGATTGCCACTGCATGGCTTGGTACCGGTCTCTATATCGCCCCAGCTCTATCTGGATACGAACCAAAATATCAGTGGCAAATTTCATTATTTCTTCTGGCAGCATTGATTATTATTGTACTGGGGTCCATGTTTGGAGAGTGGTTAGCCGTTCAACAAGTGCTGGACTTAGATACGAGCTATTGGTTTGGACATCAGGGGCAAGAGTATGTTGATCTAGGACGTTTCTGGCAACTTTTTCTTATGCTCGGACTTACGATCTGGTTAGCTCTAGTGACTCGCTCTATTTACCCTATCTTAGGAAAAGATAACGAGCAACGGCCCGTTATCTGGATGTTGTATTTATCCTGTGTCGCTATTGGTGGTTTTTATTTTGCGGGTCTTGCCATGGGGAAACATACTAATCTGGCTATTGCCGAATATTGGCGTTGGTGGGTAGTTCATCTTTGGGTCGAAGGGTTTTTTGAGACTTTTGCAGTTTCAGTCACTGCGCTATTATTTGTTCGTTTAGGATTGATACGCGCAAAATCAGCGACTTCAGCAGTCATTTTTTCTACCATGATCTTTTTAACAGGTGGCATTATTGGTACCACACATCACATCTATTTTACCGGTACACCAAACTCAATGATTTCCTGGGGCTCTATGTTCTCTGCTTTGGAAGTCGTACCACTGGCGATTATTGGCTATGAAGCAATTGAAACGTATAGATTGCGTGAAACTAAACCCTGGGTGGCACATTATCACTGGGCGATTATGTTCTTTGTCGCCTCTTCATTCTGGAACTTGTTTGGTGCTGGCATGCTGGGATTTTTAATTAATACGCCCATTGCTCTGTATTTTATTCAAGGACTCAATACAGTTGCAACCCATGCACATGGCGCATTTATGGGAGTATACGGAAATTTAGGTATTGGTCTCATGTTGTTTTGTCTAGCAGGAATCAGTAAACGTGTTGGATGGCATGATCGGCCTTTAAAGTGGGCTTTCTGGAGTATCAATATCGGCCTAATGGCAATGATAGTTTTCTCCCTTCTTCCTGTTGGAATCGTGCAATTTTTTGCTTCTGTAGAAAAGGGTTACTGGTATGCCCGCTCACCAGACGTTATGAAAAGCGATTTAGTCCAGACCCTAGTTTGGAATCGGGCTTGGGGAGATATGATATTCGGTGTCGGCGCTTTACTTTTAGGTTACTTTATTTTTGGCTTGATAAAGGGGGCAATGGGTAAAAAGGGAGTAGATGGCGTGACTGATCTTTCGACTGAATCGAAAACTACATAGCTTGCACTCTGGATAAACAGCGTTTGATCTACTTAATCATTTTAGCATCTGAAGGCAAGTAGGATGGGTAAAAAAATTCAGATACGAGTTAAAGGAGCATTGAACTATTATGAAATATAAACTGATAAATTCGGCAATCCTTTGGGTTGCTATTTTGAATACTAGCCTTGTTAATGCAACGACAAAAGGCATACCCAATAGTTGTCATGTTGCTTCAACATATGCTGATAAAGGTGGCAATCAAAGTACGCATGTACATAAAAAGAAGGATGATTCTGTCTCTTTCGAGTATATCAATGATGAGGTGATAGGATCATACAACACGATGCGGGATGGTGTTATCAACCATGTGAAAAAAGAGGTTGTTTTGTCCTTGTTAAATTTTGGTGTAGATGGATTTGCACCTGAAAATATTGCAGCCTATGTTTCTAATGCAACTAAACCCTTTTTGCCTTTTGAGTTTGCAAATAACGTTAAGATTATTGATGTTACGCACAAAGGTAAAACGATTGTTTACAAGGCAGAAATGCCGATTCATAAAAATCACGACCATGCAATAAAGCTAACTAAAGCAGGAATAGCATCCGCCTCAGATATGGTCTGTAACGATAGTACTATGGTGGAAGATCTGTTGGAGCGTAATGTTGTTATTCGTTACGATTATTATGATACTGATGGTGTTTTTATGTGCTCGTTTGATATTAAGGAGGGTCGTTGAATTTAAATATTCCAAAAATGGAACATGTCTTTAGTTAAATTAATTTTATTGAAAAAGGAAAAAATAGCTGTCTATAACGATAAATGCCCTTTTGTGATGGTTCGTACAAACAGTTTACTAATGAACAGGTCGGTAAAGAGGTGCCTAGAAAAGGATAAGATTAAAACTTGTCTATTAGAAGGTAGAATAAATATGAAAACACTTCCACAAAATGTAAGCGCCTATAAAAGAACACTTGAATTTAACGAGTTGAGTGTACCTAGAGGTTTGCAAAATGCTCATCAAACTAAAAAAGGAGTATGGGGACAGATCGTTGTTCTTGAAGGCCAATTGCAATACACAATCAATGAACCAGAAATAGAAATAATTGTATTAACTGAAAATAGTTATGGTGTAGTCGAGCCTGAAATATTTCATGATGTAAAACCTTTGGGAAAAGTCCGGTTCTATGTCGAATTCTATCGATAATAGACCTTCCTAAAAATGCTTGTATTCGGATTGCTATCAGGTTGCTTTTTTGCTGATCTCAAAAAACGGCTATTAATGGTATTCAGTGAAGCAAGTGGACAGCGCAATCTTCCGTGGGTATTTAGACCTTAAGTTATCAATAATCAATGTATACTTCGCGCGGCTACGACTGAGGATTTCTAACCACTGGTTTTTTGCCGATAGCTGCGTTGCTAAAACAGTTGCGTAGCTTGCTATGCACCTATTTTAGTGCCTTACTCTCGACAAAAATCAGTGCGCTATAAATTCCGCATCCATGATTGTGCAAAGTATAGTCAATCTAAAATTGGAATATCACATGAATGTTAGAAATGTGATGATGGAGCACCTAAAGAGATGAAAAAAATACTTAATTACGAATGGGATGCAATTGCCGGGATTTTAGCCGCCGTCATCGGTATTATTTTGCACTTGTTACATATAGTGAATGAAGACGTCATTTTACCTATCATTCTTACTCTGATTGCATTGTTATTTATCGGTTTCATTCGGCATACTCGAAGCAGTGATTTGACACATGATGAAATAGAACAAACAGGACATATAGTTCGTTCAATTCAATCGGCTATCCAACTGCCAGATATAGTGTTAGTGGGGCCTCGGCAATTACGTACTGTCAATGAAAAGTTTAGACTTGATATGAGTGGTGATACGGTATGGTTCAATGTCCGCTTATCCATGTACCAATCGCAGCATTTATTTGATACTCTTCTTCGGTCCGCCATAGAAAATCCAATGGTTAGATCGATTCAATTTGTGTTGGATAAAGATCAGAAACAAATATGGGAGGATTTTATACAACCTAAAATAAATATCTGTGCGGGTCAGTCTAAAGTTAAAGAACCTCACTGGTATGAACTTAGTCAGAATATTTCATTTATTCTTGCTGATAGTCAAAATAGTGGTAGTGTCGAAGCGTTACTCAGTTTTGGGGGTGAACCTTTTATGACCCAGTCAACTAATGGAATGATACCTCGTTATATTTTTCATGTGCAACAAAACTCAGAGCTATTAACGCATTTGTTGGATTTTGAGCACAAATGTATACATCATTAATAAGGCAAGATGGTAAATACTTTAGGTCCCAAATAAATGTAAACTGAATAATTTTTTAGTCTAAAATTACACAGTTAGTTTGTCGAAATAACGTGAGAATATAAATGAATCTTTTATCAATTAATACGACGCTTCCTACTGACATTGAATATCAGGGGAAAACAATATCTACAGGCATTTTTAAACAACCTATCGAAGGGTCAATTTTTGTAGCAAAGGATAATTTGAAAGGCGATCTTCAAGCAGATTTAAAAAATCATGGCGGTGAGCATAAGGCTGTTTATGCTTTCTCAGCAGACCATTATCCCTATTGGAGCGATGTGCTTCAAAACTCAGAATTAAAGCCAGGTATTTTTGGAGAAAATTTAACCATATCAGGATTTGATGAATCTAGTTTACATATCGGCGACCAATTGAGCATAGGGCAATGTGTTTTGGAGATTACTCAACCAAGAGTCCCTTGTTTTAAACTGGGTATTGCGTTCAAAAATAAGAATATGCCACGATTGTTCATTGAAAATTTTGCTACGGGTATTTACCTTCGCGTGTTACAAGAAGGCTTTGTTGAAGCGGGTAATACAGTAAAGCTTATTAAGGAAGGGAAATTTAAGGTGAGCGTTCAATCCTTATTCAGAGCCTATTTTGATAAAAATTATCAGGCCTCTAGGTCTATTATGGAAACAGCGGTTCTTATTCCTGAGCTCTCTTCAGAGTGGACCAAAAAGCTATCTGTTAGGTTATCTTCTTTAAATTAATCTAACCCAGCCCAAATAGTTTAGTTAATCAGCAATAAACACCTACTTCAGTTGACAGTTTTTAGGGGCAGCTGCAAGTATTATTATGTTTTTTACTCATGTTATTGTGTAATTTTTAAACCGTTATACAGATAACGTTTATAAGAAAAAATAATGTAATTGATGATGATTTAACGATGCATGCTCTTAAAACAACAGGACTGACAACAAAAAAATATAATGGATAGGAATTTTAACGCACTTTCCGTTCTTATGGGAAGAATATTATGGCTAAAATGGCAAAAAATCTAACTTAGAAATGGATATCGGGTTTGTGACAGGCAACAAAAATGCTTATTGATGAACTCTCGGTGCACTAAAATAGTGGTGAAAGCGGATTCTGAGTACGAAGGACAATAGGACACTTATGCCGGTTCCATCAAGTTTTTGGAACAGCACCTAAAAATAAAATCCTCCAGAGTTACCAATTGACAGATTGATCATACTCAAATTCAGGTATCGGTTCAGCTGGTCCCGATTTCTGAAGGGGAGTTTGATCAAAATCCGACTCCCATTCCACCGGCGGTGCACGGGCAGAGGCGAGTTGGGGCGGACGGGTGGGTTCACCGATGTAGTTCAGGACGCGGTGAATGGGATCTGCCTCAGTGATGAAGGCAATAATTTCCATCTCACCACCGCATTGAGGGCACACCAGCGGAAGGATTTCATAGATGCGAGCTATTAGCATCGCCCAAAGATAAACGGTAGAGGATACTATTCTTGACTCACCTTGGGTCAAATCTTCTGTGTCAACGAGTTCTTGATTGGATAACAACGCTTGATCACCCCAAGGCAACCCGGCATAGGCGATCACCGCTTGGCGCAACGGGGTGTAATGGTCAACAAGATGGGCAGCCGTCTCGACCATACGTCGGGTATTACAAGAGGGACAGATGCCTCGCCCTTTACAGGAATAGGCGATGAGAACATTGTAACCACAACCGGCACATCGTGCCCGGGCCAAACCCATGAGCCAGGATACCGCATTCTAGATACTTGCGAAAATCCTGTTCAATGTAACCGGCAACAGGGAAACCTTCTTCACCCACCTCTCGGCACCCAGCCAGCCAGGTTTCCAGATGATTTTGCAAGACCTGATAAACCACACTGCGCTCTGGCTGTCGGCGTCGATAAACGGCTGTGCCAGAAACACGCTTCGAGTCACGTTGGGCGCAAGCAGCCAACATCATGTTATTATTCGGGAATGACGCCCTTTGCTGGATACATATGGAGCGACTGATCCACCGGCTCATTCCTTTTAACGATCAGCAAAAAGAAGCCGTTGACTGGGCAAGAAATGAAATTTGGTCAATCTATGCCGCCCTGAAAAAATACAAAAAGAAACCTGGCAAGCAAGAAGCGGCACGTCTGCGAAAACAATTTCAAAGTCTCTGCGCCACGCGGACTGACTATGAAACACTCAATAGTCTGCTAAAGCGAATGGCCAACAACGAACATGAACTTTTTCGGGTGCTCGATCGACCCGAAATTCCTCTGCACAATAACCTCAGCGAAAGGGATATTCGAGACTACGTGAAAAAGAGAAAGATCAGTGGAAGTACTCGAAGTGACACCGGGAGAAAGTGTAGAGATACATTCGCCAGTTTGAAAAAAACCTGTCGCAAGCACCGTATTTCATTCTGGGACTATTTGATTGATCGCACCTCGGGGAGCAATCTGATTCCTTCAATGGCTGAGATACTTCAGGCCGCTGCCTGTTAATAATGAGAAGTTACCCATAAATTTGTGGTTTTTTCTGTTGCATTAATGTTCTGTCTTGAAGGAATGCTAACTGGTACCCTTTTGCTTCTTTTTGTTTAACTCGTTCCTCAAGAAGAGGGACACATGACTGCATAAAAGCCTCGTCTAATACTGAGTGTTGCACAATATGATAAATTGCATCTGCACCTGCTTCTCCAACAAGGCTTATTTTAGGCCATCCATGTTTTTTTATTATTTCTTTTGCTTCCCGAGTACTCCTTTCAAATACTATCTTCAGTTCTGGGTGAGCTTCATCTTTATAATTTGCTAAGTC
>JAGLDH010000117.1 GCA_023145835.1 Methylococcales bacterium | reverse complement strand
ACACTGGCTAGATTTTCAAACGTTGGGTAGTGACGAAGATAATAGAGTGTAAGTAATATGCGGTTTTCTAAAGACAGTTTTGAGGTTTTTTTTCCTCGTTTACTCATGGGATAACGTTTCTTTTCTCTATTAATATGATCGCTTACCTTGCCAACGAGCACATCAAAGTTCTCTTTAGATAACCCCGTTTTACGTTTAAATTGTTCTGCGGTATCGTCGCAGATATTCTCGAAGGTTTTCATTCTCTTTTTATTATTGTTTTGATCCAATGAGTATAACCGAATAAATATTAAACTAAGATACCTGCCTACTAGCATCTATTTAAGAAAGATGTCTATTAAAGGAAAACAAAATTAGTTCTAGCAAAAGCAGTAGAGAGTAACGATTTTTAGAAAGCTGGAAACCGTTACTCTCTCCGATATTAAATTTAGAGCACCTCCATTAATTCTATCTGAACAGATAAGCGTTAAAATAATTGAGAACCAAGCTATTAATCGCAAAGCAAAACTCAAAGGCTTGCCTCCTGATACATTACATTAGTCTAAAAGTTTGGAAACCAATAGTTTTCAACAAAGTTTTGAATGTTTTAAGCGTATAGGTGCTAGTTATGAATCGATAGTGGTGCCCATCATATTGTTTAAAGAAGGATCTGCGATGTTGCAGGGATAAGCATTTTTGGTGACAGTCCATCGGCGGCAGGAAGGATAGCTATCCAAGCACCATCCCATGGGTCTAAGGTACTTGCTGTAGGGTAAGATCCGGTATCATAATGCCAAACTCTATCTGATACTAAGCCTTCATCAGCTGCTTCGCTTAATGTGCAACCTGTTGAACAATTACCAGAAGTTGTTACAATTTTTATCAAATTTATGTCTCGGCTGGTTCTAAATGGATAACTTACCATTTGCCATTGTGTAGCAGTTGGGTTGACTTGTAATGGAATTTCGAAACATCCTTCTAAAGATGAGCACGCGGGAGTATAAGTAACATATACTCCTGAACTTGAATTTGGCATATCAATAGTGACTGGGTTTCCTGTTTTTTGTATTAGCCAATAACCAACTCCTGGCAGCATAGTATCAGTAAGGTTTACAAGTTGATAATCATTTATGCTAGTTTGATATCTATATACAGCCCAGTCTGTGTTATAAACTCCAGTAATGTCATCAGCTAAAATGTCAGTCACAGTGCTGCCAGTACCTGGTGCTGTATTAACTCCGATTTGCATCCATGTATTATCAGGAACTATAAGCGTAGGTACTTCAGCATTGTTAGATATTGTTGTTGGATTTACTTCAGTATGATCTAGTGTTGGGTTGTAATGACAATTAGTTGGGGTTTGAACAGGGTCAAAGATATTTAATACGACGACTGACCCATAGTTAAAACTAGAACCGAATGGTTTATAATCTGAAGAACTTCTAACATACACTCCTAGAAACCCTTCGTTGAAACTGCTGGTATTATTATCATTAAACCCCCAAAGGTTTCCTACTTGAGATAGTGTTTCTTGTTGTAATAATGCGGCTTCTCTATGTCCCCAGCCTGAGTTTGCATCATCATAAATAAAATTATAAATTGCACGCTCAAGGGGAAGAGGGATATTTCCTGACCCTGCAAAATAGGCTAAATTTTCTGCTCGGGCTAAAAATTCATGACAGCTAGATCCAATATCTAGGTCTTGATTAATTCGAATAAAAGGAGAGTCAATGTTACCGTCACCTGAAGGCTGAGAATGTCCGGTAGTATCAGTATCATGAAGTAAATCCCCATAATTTTTTGTAATATTATCTACGTGAGATTCAATTCCAGCGAAAGGAAATCCAATGACATCTGCTTGCATGCCTGCCCGATCTTGACGTTCTTCATTGAGTATTAATAACGCTTTTGCATCATCAGTCATGATGTCCCAAGTTGCTTGGACAGGTAAATCTAAAGTACCTAACGTATTAACAGCAATGCCTAATTGAGTTTCTTCTTGGCGACGTCCATTATTGTATGCAGCTTCAATATCAGAAACCCCTCCAAACCCAGCATTCCAGGGAATGTTAGTTGTAATATTAGGCGGCGAAAGTGGTGTTGGAGCAATAGTAACTGCCCATGGGCTACTACTAACAGTAATTAATAAAGCTAAATGGGATATTTGAAACAGTGTTTTCATTTGTTGTCCTTATATGCAGTAATAAATGGATTGGATTGTCTAGTTACACTACTTATAGTATTGTTTTTTGATTAATGATTATAAGTCATTGTTTTATATGTAAAAAAGTGTTTATTTTTTATAGTTTCTATTTTATGTGTCTTTTTTTCTTTTATATTTATTCATAAAGAAGAGTTTTATACAAAATAAATAGAATAAAAAAAACCATATCACTTACTAATGACAATATACACAACATATTGATATATAACAGATTAAATTATTTTTATGTAATGAAATTCACATTTTTAACATTTTTTGTGCGATATACATCACAATAAAAATAACCAGACGGTTTTTATTGTTTATAAAAAATACTATAATCAATAGGTTTAATTGCCCATCATTCTTATCAATAGTTTTATATATAAATAATATTTGAGGTCATACAGTTCTGCTTTAAGGAATAATTGGACTTAATCAGAGATTCCTTAATGAACCAGGGTACTTTTAATGAGAGGTAATAACTATTAATTATTGAGATGTGAAAATGGGACAAAAATGCAATTTAAAACTTACCTACGTCTTAATGGAAAAAATCAAGTGGTAGAAAAATTTTTAGCACTACAAAATAGCTGAGACTGTGTTGAATAGAGATGTATTACTCCTTGGATAAAAAAAGAGTGGATCGTTATTTCTCTAACGTTAAAGATTAGTGTTTCTATTCAGTGCTGATTTATCTATATAGTTTGGTTAATTTAAATAATGATCAAGTCTCATCTGTTGCAACAGAAAATGAACGATACAGAATGTGATATGGTGAACTGAGGTTGATCAATCCATTGTTTTAAACTTAATGTGAAGTACTCATTTTTTGGTAAATTCAGTTAAAGTTACTATCTTTCAAAGTAAGGGTAGAACCCGAAAGGTATCTTCGGGTTCTAGATAAGCTATTTATTCAGAAGGAAAAAATAACTTAGGAGGGTTGGTATTTGCAGAACCTGCTAAAGTAGCAATCCACATGCCTGTCCATGGTGATATTGTGGTGTTTTTGAGGAGAACGTAGCTATTTGTTGCTGCATCGTAAGTCCAGGCCTGATCCTCAACAAGACCATCAGTTTGGGCTTGCGCCATCGTACAACCATTGCTGTCATTACAAGTTGTTGCACCTGTATCTATTTTTATTCGTAAATCAGACCAATTGAAGTTATCACGAAATGGGCTTGCTAGCATTTGCCATTGAAGAGTACTACTTGCAGTCAATGGTGTTTCAAAGCAATCATTGGTTGATGCGCAATATGTGGAGCTAGTTAGACTAACCTTTTTACTTTTAAGAGGCATATCTAAAGTAGCTGAATTAGAAATAGAAATAATCCAATAGCCTTTTCCCACTTCAAGTTGGTCATTAGGAGTTAATGGATCATATCCGTTAGTATTGGGGTTAAAGCTGAAGACTTTCCAATTTGTTCCATATGACCCAGTTATATCATCTCCAAGAATATCAGCAACGGTATCAGCGTTTGATGGAGGTTCACATGGTATGCCAAATTGTTTCCAACTGTTTTGAGCCAGGGACATTGTTATTCGGCAAGGGTCAATCCAATGCATATCATAAAAAGCTTGGATTGATAAACCATCAGAGTTTAAATTTGTTGCGTAAGGTTCCATTACCTCATCAGGTGATAATGCAGTATCCCAGTGAGATACAGATGACCCTGTTTGAAAAGGGTCGGGAGTATATATCTGAGGTTTTCCATTATTGAGGCCTGATGCAAGGCTTGAAGATTCAGTAATAGCTAATGAACCTGTCCACACTACATTGTGGGTATTTCTTGCAGAAGAAAACCTTTCTGCATTAGACATAGCTGACCAGTTTTTATTGGTTGACTCATCTTTAAGAAAGGACATGTAATTATCATTAAAACCACCAAATTTTTCTCCAGCAGAAGAAACTAATGATATAAAACCTAAGCCATGAGCAATTTCATGAACAACTACATCATAAAAATTAATACTGCCTGGAGAGCTTGCACCTATTACATAGGACCAGTTAGTATTATTAAGGCAGGCGTTATTATTATCAATATCACTATTAAAGGTTGCGTTAATATCAGGATCAGGCATTAAACTAATACCTGTTAAGCTATTTGCTAGAGCTTGAACATACCAAGTTGCACTTTCAGGAAATGAGGGAGAAGGATTATCTCTAAACACATTATTAGGCCCTGCTTGTCCAAGAGTAGCACCCATTGAATTACACGGTAGTGGATTCATAGCGGAAGCTACTTTAATTTCAACTGTGCTTTGTAATCTTGTTTCCCAGTAGTCTGCTACAGCTAAAAATACATTCAAGCGTTGCTGGCCAAGTGTTGTACCTGGGTTTCCGGTAACGGGTGCAACAGGGGTTGTGTCGTTAAACCCTTCACCTGCAGAATCATTATTTACTATTGTTATTTTAGTCGCATGCGCAATTGAAAATGTTAAGAAAAATATTAATAGTGCAGTTATCAGGTGTTTAATTTTTAACATGTTTCATTTCCTTGCATGGTTGTTGAGCGGTAGTACTGAATTCTTTTTCAGAATGTGAAATATTTAATTTACCACTGCAATCAACTGTTGCTTGAAGATAATGTTTGATATGGCTCGTGTCAACGCTAACTAACCCATTTGCATGAACAACTTGAACTATATCAATATTTTCACTGATTGCTGAACTTTGAGGAAGACTATTTTGGCGGGGGGCTCTTGATAGTTGCCCTGTTGTTGGATCGATATATGCCATTTGTGAACTTGCGACCTGTTCTGTAGGTTGGTTCTTAGTAAGGGTTATTTTACTTTTATTTGTTTTGTTAACGGCAAATATCCCAATTGATATGCCGCCTATAATCAATACGGAAATCGCAGTTGCGAAGGGTAGTCTTTTCATAATGATCCTTGACTTAAATGTAATGAAAGAATAAAGTGTAATTTTATGTGGAAAAGAAAAGCAGTTAATAAGTCCCTCCACACACACATCAGTTAATAAGTGAGGTTGTTGATTACAACTCTTAATCAAATCAAGCCAAAACTTATTCCCTCAAACTTTATCACGTTTTTTTTGGAAAAACAAAAAGGTGTCTTCTACCTATAGTCACACATAGGATTTCACCTTGATTTTTAGGTGTTAAAAACCTGTTTTTTATTAGTTGAGAAGTGTTATTTGAATTTTTAGACTGAATTCACCTACTTAATTTTTAAGAGCTGATGCTGAAAATCAGGGAAACGGAGCGACAGGGACTGTGAAAGTATTGCCAAAAAGAACTAAACACAGAATAAAAAATCATGTAAGTCATTGATTTTTTTGTTTCCGAAGCGAGTGTTTTTGCTTAAATTAGGAATACTTTCACAGTCTCAACAGCGAAGTGGTGATTTTTAGTCAGCAGTAGGCGACAGGGAACAAGCCAAAGCCAAGTAATACGATAGCACGCGAGGGTGGCTAAAATTTTCTCCCGAAAAGCCGTCAAGTAAGTGAGGTAGGTAGGGTCGCGTTCAGGTAGCAAGTGCATCAC
>JAGLDH010000116.1 GCA_023145835.1 Methylococcales bacterium | reverse complement strand
AGGACAGTGCCGGAAATACTTATACTGAAACAGTCAAACTATCAGTTAATAACATCAATGAAAAACCAACCGATATTGCTTTAAGTAATAGTGCCATTGATGAAAACTCAAAAGAAGGCACTGTCGTAGCGAAGTTATCGGCAACGGATGAAGATGCGGGTGAAACGTTTTCTTATAGCATTGCCGGAAATGATAATTTTACGATTGAAGGTAACCAGGTTGTTGTCAAAGAAGGCGCTAAACTAGATTTTGAATCAGCCGAAAGTCACAGTGTTGATATTACCGTCACAGATAGTGCAGGTAATGCTTATACAGAAACCGTATCATTTGCAGTTAACGACACCAATGATGTTCCCGTTATCTCAGTTGTTGATACATCCGCCATAGAAGATATTGCGCAAGTCATTGCAACTGCAAGTGATATAGATGGAACGATTGATAGTAGCTCTTTGAGTGCAGACCATGGCATAGTCACAATAGATAAAGATGGAAATATCAACTATACACCTGATGCTGACTATAACGGCGCCGATACGGTTAGCTTGTCTATCACAGATAATGGTGGAGCTACCACAAAACAAACGATTAAGTTGACGATTGATCCTACACAAGATGATCCTGTGGCTGTTAATGATAGTCAATTTAATAAAGTACTCTTTTCCGAAAATTTTGAGGATGGAGCAGAAGGTTGGAGTAATAATACAGTCACAGAAACCAATGGCAATGCAACAGACTTTTTAGGCCAATTTGGCGGTACAAAAGGTGAAGAGGGAATCTCTAAAACATATGATTTTGGTGTGTCCCACGCAGGCGAAAAAGTGACCATTGAATTCGATATGTATGAGATTGATAGCTGGGATGATGAACAATTTAATGTATTTGTTAATGCCAAAATGGTTTCTAGTGAATATATGTCTCATTACAATCGTACTTGGAGTGAACATGCAACTGATGAACAAGATGGTGGTACTGAAATTGATAATATTGGAAATACCTCGGACAAATATTATTTAAGCCATGACGAATCACATCATTACAGTTTTGAAGCCACTATTGATAAAAATGGTCAAGTGCAGCTTGGTTTTGGCTCTACTCTAAATGGAGGAATAAATGAAGAATCATGGGGTATTGATAATATTGCTATAACAGCTGGTGAGAGGTGGAGTGCTGAAACGTTAGTAACCAATGAAGATATTTCGTTAAAAATTAGTGCATCTTCTTTATTAGCGAATGATAGTGATGTGGATGGTGATCTGTTAACCGTTGAGTCAGTCACTGCTTCAGATAAAACGCATGGCACAGTAGAAATGGATAAGGATGGAAATATTGTTTTTACTCCAGAAGCTAATTACCATGGAGAAGTCTTATTTGATTACACGATAAGTGATGGTCATGGTGGAAAGGATACTGCTACCGTTAAACTCAATGTGGAAAGTGTCAATGATGCGCCAGTTATCACCATTGTTGATACGACAGTGACAGAAGATACAGCACAAGTGATTGCCTCAGTAGCCGATATTGATGGAACAATTGATGTTAGTACACTTAAAGCAGACCACGGAATGGTCACAATAGATCAAGATGGGAATATCAACTATACACCTGATGCTGACTATAACGGCGCTGATACGGTTAGCTTGTCTGTCACAGATAATGGTGGAGCTACCACAAAACAAACCATTAAGTTGACGATTGATCCTACTCAAGATACTCCCGTTGCTGTTAATGATAGTCAATTTAATAAAGTACTATTTTCCGAAAATTTTGAGGATGGCGCAGAAGGTTGGAGTAATAATACAGTCACAGAAACCAATGGCAACGCAACAGACTTTTTAGGCCAATTTGGCGGTACAAAAGGTGAAGAGGGAATCTCTAAAACATATGATTTTGGTGTGTCCCACGCGGGTGAAAACGTCACCATTGAATTTGATATGTATGAAATCGATAGCTGGGATGATGAACAATTTAATGTATTTGTTAATGGCAAAATGGTTTCTAGTGAATACATGTCTCATTACAATCGTACTTTGAGTGTACATGCAACGGATGAACAAGATGGTGGTACTGAAATTGATAATATTGGAAATACCTCGGACAAATATTATTTAAGCCATGACGAATCACATCATTATAGTTTTGAAGCCACTGTTGATAAAAATGGACAAGTAAAGCTTGGTTTTGGCTCTACTATAGACGAAGGAAAAGATGATGAATCATGGGGTATTGATAATGTTGCTATAACTGCAGGTGAGGGGTGGAAGGCTGAAACGTTAGCAACCAATGAAGATACATCGCTGATAATAAAAGCTAATGTTTTATTAGCGAATGACAGTGATGTTGATGGAGATGCTTTAACCATTACGGGAGTCACTGCCACAGATAAAACGCATGGCACAGTAGAAATGGATAAGGATGGAAATATCGTTTTTACACCAGAAGAAAACTACAACGGAGATGCAAGCTTTAGCTATACCATCAGTGATGGTCACGGTGGAAAAGATTCGGCAACGGTGACACTAAATGTTGACAGTGTTAATGACATAATCACTCAAGTGATTGATTCGAATGCTGATGCCAATCAAGTCTCAGAAAATTTAAAAGCTGGTGCAGCCACCGGTGTCATATTGAATGCGCTTGATGTAGATGGTGATAAGGTTACTTATTCAATAGAAAATGGTGTTCCATTTAGCGTGAATGAGAAAGGTGAAGTAGTCACCAGCGAAGTATTGGATTTTGAATCAGTTGAAAGTTACACCTTTGATGTCATGGCAACCAGTGTCGATGGCTCAACATCCACAGAATCTATCACTATTGATGTCAATAATATCAATGAAAAGCCAACGGATATTACTTTAAGTGCGTCTGATATAGATGAAAACTCAAAAGAAGGTACTGTTGTAGCCAAGTTGTCGGCTACGGATGAAGATTTAGGTGAAATCTTTAGTTACTCGATGGCTAAAAACGACAACTTTGAAGTTGTTGGGAATCAGATCAAAGTCAAATCTGGAGCTGATTTAGATTTTGAATCAGCCGAAAGTCACAGTGTTGATATTACCGTCACAGATAGTGCAGGTAATGCCTATACTGAAACCATTTTATTTGCAGTTAACGACATAAATGATGTTCCCGTTATCTCAGTTGTTGATACATCAGTGATAGAAGATATTGCGCAAGTCATTGCAACTGCAAGTGATATAGATGGAACGATTGATAGTAGTTCTTTGAGTGCAGACCACGGCATAGTCACAATAGATAAGGATGGAAATATCAACTATAAGCCTGATGCTGACTATAACGGAGTTGATACGGTTAGTCTGTCTGTTACAGATAATGGTGGAGCTACCACAAAACAAACGCTTAAGCTGACGATTGATCCTACACAGGATAATCCTGTGGCTGTGAATGATAGTACTCATTCTTTTTTTCCAGAACCAGTATTTAGTAAAAATTATAGTAGTGGTTCAAAATCCTTTAATAGTGAATCCAATGCAGATGAACAAAGCTTCTCCCAAGAATTTGGTACCGAAGTAACGGTCAGTGCTTGGATAAGGCTTGATGGAAATGTTGATAATTATGCAAGAGTGGTGGAGTTCGGCGAATCGGATGGGATTTATCAGAAGGATAGTACAGCCATTACATTTCGTGGAGGTGAAGATAAAAATACAATAAGAGGCTGGACAAATGCGGAAGGAGACGAAGGAGGAAGGACGCCTGAAGTAAATTTTGATATGAGTGCTTATGTAGATGACGGAAAGTATCACCTTATCACTTATACATTTGATAATACTCATGCAAAATTATTTGTGGATGGTCAGGAAGTTGACTCAACAGTTATTTCAAATCCAATTACAAGTATTGATAACCCAGATACCATTAATATTGGCGGATATGATGGCGGTTCGGCTTTTAGTTTTGAAGGTGAGATAGAGGGGGTTGGGGTATTTGATCAAGCACTAAGTGCTAATGAAATTCAAGCGGTATATGAAACCGGTCCAGGAAGTATAGTCGCTAAATTAGAATTAGAAGAAGACACAAGCCTGACAATAAATTCGGCAACATTATTAGCTAATGATACAGATGTTGATGGAGATGCTTTAACCATTACGGGAGTCACTGCCACAGATAAAACGCATGGCACAGTAGAAATGGATAAGGATGGAAATATCGTTTTTACACCAGAAGAAAACTACAACGGAGATGCAAGCTTTAGCTATACCATCAGTGATGGTCACGGTGGAAAAGATTCGGCAACGGTGACACTACATGTTGACAGTGTTAATGACACAATCACTCAAGTGATTGATTCGAATGCTGATACCAATCAAGTCTCAGAAAATTTAAAAGCTGGTGCAGCCACCGGTGTCACCTTGAATGCGCTTGATGCAGATGGTGATAAGGTTACTTATTCAATAGAAAATGGTGTTCCATTTAGCGTGAATGAGAAAGGTGAAGTGGTCACCAGCGAAGTATTGGATTTTGAATCAGTCGAAAGTTATACCTTTGATGTTATGGCAACCAGTGCCGATGGCTCAACATCCACAAAATCTATCACTATTGATGTTAATGATATCAATGAATCACCAATAGCGATTGATGACACTGGAAAAAGCCATTTCACACCAGAAAAAGCCACTCTAACAACAGAAATTAGTTTTGATGAAGGTGTGCCCGTTGCTGATGTAGGCAGTATCAGTAGTGAGTCAAATGGACAAGTTGGCAATGCAGCAGATTTTAGCGGAGCCAAACTCAGTGTTGATGGAATCAAACTCAATAGTGCAGAGGGTGCACAAACGACTGTTTCCATGTGGATGCAAGGTGATCCTGAGGGTGGTTGGGAAATGCTTACTGGATCAAAATATTATGACATGGTGTTATCCGATGGCAATATAGGGTTTAACACAGGACATGGTGATTTATTTGGTAGTGATGCGAGTGAACTATCAGATGGAGAATGGCATCATATAGTGGGTGTATTCACCAATGGTGATCTGACGCAAAACCAAATTTATATTGATGGTGAATCACAGTCAATGTCTCAAATAAAAGGGACACCAAACTCATTAAAAGCCAATATTGATTCTTCAGATGGCACCTTATATTTTGGCAGTTGGGGGCTTAACAATAGCTTTACATTTACCGGTAGTATGGATGAAGTCAAAGTATATGATGGTGAATTAACTTCGGGTGATGTTAAAAGTTTGTTTGCGACGGAAGTAGAGCATGAACGATGGGATAGTGGCTCATTGAGTATGCAAGAGGACAATTCATTAATTATCAGCCCAGCCGAGTTATTAACAAACGATACTGATGTGGATGGAGATACGCTTATTATCAGTTCAGTCCAAGACTCAAAGCATGGCAGTGTTGAGATTGATGATGATGGTAATATTGTCTTCAATCCTGAAGAAAACTACCAGGGTGAAGCAAGCTTTAGCTACACCATTAGTGATGGTAATGGTGGAACCGATACAGCTAACGTAAAGCTCAATGTGAAAAGTGTCAATGATGCACCTGTTATTACCGTTGTTGATACGACTACGACTGAAGACACTTCACAAATAATTGCCACTGCAACAGATATTGACGGAACGATTGATAGTAGTACGCTGAAAGCAGAATACGGGACAGTCACAATAGATAAAGATGGGAATATCACCTATACACCTGAGGCAGATTATCAAGGAGTAGATACTGTTAGTTTGTCTGTGACAGATAATGTTGGAGCGACAACCTCACAAACGATTAATTTAACGATTGATCGTGCCAATGTAAACCCAGTTGCTGTGGATGATAGTAAAAATAATTTGGTTCAATTAACGGATACAAGAACATCAAATATTACAATAGCTGACTCTAAAAGTATCAACTTAGATGGTTCAGAAAACTTTAGTATTACTGTAGACGTCACGCCTGACGGTGTGCAAGGTTGGGCTGATATCATTTTCAATAAAGAGAATGCTGTTGAATTAGCCTTTAATAATGGTGGAAACCTTATGTTTGCAATGCGAACAGATGAACAGAAATGGGCTTGGCACACTACTGATTTGGCCTATGAAAAAGACTCAATTAACATCATAAAATTTAGTTATGATGGTAAAAATGTAACGATCGATAATACCAATATCATGGGAGAAACAAATACGTATATTCAAAGTTATTCAGGAGCCATCATTGATACAGGATACGGTTTGATGATTGGGAACAGGCCTACTGGTGGTGGAGTATATTCCATGGATGGTGAAGTTGATAATATCTCAATGACTATTGATGGAATCGAAGTTATTAATATAAATTTTGAAGGAGAAAACCAGCTTGCTGATACTTCAGGCCATGGTAATGATGCTGTATTAAATAGTGGAGCAAGTATTGTAGAGAGTGGTAATGGAATTATTGTTCAAGAAGATACAAGTCATATCATAAAATCAGCAGACTTACTAAACAACGATTCAGATGTTGATGGTGATGTTTTATCGATTACAACTGTCACTGCCTCAGGTGAAACACATGGTTCGGTAAAACTTGACGATGATGGCAACATTGTCTTTACACCAGAAGAAAACTATCATGGAGATGCTTCATTTGAATACACTATAAGTGATGGAAAGGGCGGAAATGATACCGCAACAGTTTCACTTAGAGTTGAAGAAGCCAATGACATCGTAGGCACTTCGAACAGTGAAACTTTAAAGGGTACGGATAAAGCTGATCATATTTCGGGTGAAGCTGGAGATGATATTATCAATGCTGAGGCTGGGAATGACGTTCTTAATGGAGGCAGTGGCAATGATACCGCTTTTGGTGAAGAAGGTAACGATACCTATGAGTTCAACCCTTTTGACGGAAGTGATACGTTTCATGGGGGGCAAGGAGGAGGCTGGACAGATACTATTCAGTTAACTGCAAATCCAGATGAAGGCAATAACCCCTGGACGATTACCATTGATGGCAATAAGGTTGACTATGATATGCAGGCCGGTGTTTTAGAGCTTCAACCTGATACTTCAGGTGTTATAACTATGGCGGATGGAAGCGAACTAAATTTTGATGGTGTTGAAACGATACAGTGGTAGTGTCAAAGTGTGTAATTAATATTTCACGGGTAGGAGGACAGGGCAATTGCACTTAAATTTATAGCCAATAAAATCAATGGTTAAAAACATTTAGCTTTAAGTAAATAGCTGTTTTTAAGTGAAATTTGAATTACAGAGAAATCAATGCGCTGATTTTTCTAGCATCAACAAAGTCAAGCTAATCTAAGTGCGATTGCCCCGGGTAGGAGGGGCTTTAGCCGCGATCAATTCGATGGGATCGCTGTATTTAATAAAGTGCAGTTACATAGAATTATTTACAGTCTCCATTTTCCTAAAACGTACCCAATTTAAATTCCAAGAATGCTCAGTGTCTTCTATCTTGATTGTATGAAGTCCTGCCGATAAACTAATCGTTGTAGATACTGACTGCCAATTTTGCCAGCCTCCTGTATTTTGCACACTAGTTGTCGCCAATATAGTGCCATCTTCTTGAATTTGAATCTTGCTGCCATTTTCTGTTGTGGCTATTCTGTATGTAACGGTATAAGTTCCAGGATTAGTTACATTTACTTTATATTCCATCCAATCTCCTTTGACTACCCCTCCAACATCTAATCCACCTCCAGTATCTGAGCAAGGTTCTGTAACTACCCCACTCATAGTACAATAATTTTCCGCTTCAATAATGCCCGGGATATCAAAAGTAGAACATCCAGGATTGGTAATTCCTGAAAAATAATTTGCTCCTAATTCTTCTAGTTCTGAATTAATGGAATGGTTATAATTATTAAGTGACCAAATATCGCCCGTAAAAATATCAGCAATATATAGGTCATACCCGCCTTTTCCACCAGTTCTCGTACTTGATAATACTACATATTGTGACCCAACCGGAGTTGCATCAGAATAATCAGCATTTGAATTATTAAAGGGCAATTTGATTGGATTAGGGTTTGAAAAATATTTCAAAAACAATTGATCATGTGCATCAGTTGTACTTACCCAACCTGTATAAAAAAACGACTCACTATCTCTTGTAATCGGAAAATATTCCTGATAATTTGGTTGAGCTACAATTGCTTGTCTATTCGTGCCATCAGTATTAATACTATAAATATCCGATTCTGCTCCTGCTCCTGGAGCAAATAGTATTGTAGAACCATCAGTAGTATAATAGGGCATGGACTCTTCGATATCTGGTGTATTGGTTACATTATTTAATATATTCCCGTTCAAATCCATCACCTTAATATCATTATCTGCTTTAAAAACAATCTTGGTACCATCTGGCGAGAACTTCGGATCCTCATCACGACCTTCGTTTCTAGGGGTAAGGTTTACAGGCTCCCCTCCACCTATAGTCCAAAGAAAAATATCCCAGTTTCTTGGTTCATTTTTCTGATCTCCCATAAATACGATTTTAGTGCCGTCAGGTGAGAAAACACCATTCATTTCATGATCAATATTCCAATTAGCACTGATTTTGCTAACGGTATTGTCAGATAAATTGAGAATATACATTTCGCTATCCCAATTATTATAATTAGTATAGGAGTGGTATAAAACTTTACCCTCCAACGTTGGTACCTCCTCTTGTGCATATAAATTAGCATTAAGTATCGTTGATAGAATAATAATGTGAAAATATTTCATAATTAACTAAATTAAAATTTTTGTTTTTTATAATACTCATTAAAAGGGTCTTAAATAATCTTTAATTCATATGCTCAGGTTTTTTATAGTTTATTCCAACTTCATCCATATATTCAAGATGGTTTCTTATTCTCTTTTTAAAAGAATTAAAGTCTTTCCCTTTTGACCAATAAACTTCAGGCAAGCCATTGAAAGATTAGAAAAATATGGATATTAATTTTAATGACCTTTCCCTGCTTATGGCAAGAGTTTTATGGATAAAAGGATGAAAATCTAATCGGGAAATAGATGTTGGGATCGTGACAGGCAATAAAATACGCATTGATGCACCCCAGTGCAATAAAGTAGCGGTTTCGCTGACGCCTACCGCGGACTAAAATCATCACTCCGCTGTGCTCCGTTTCCCTGATTTTTAGCGTCTGAAAAAGTATAAGACTTTGGTTTCACCATGCCATACCTAAAAAAATTTAAGCTATCCCACCTATTTAGTTGCCCACTTCCAAAAGTCGGTAGCCGACACCACGGACTGTTTTTAGCATTTTTTGTTTATCGATCTTTGCAAATTTGCGTCGAATATAGCCAACATAGACATCAGCTATATTTGGATTACCGTCAAAATTCATTCCCCAAACTTGGAAAATGAGAGCTTCCTTAGGCACAACTTCACCCTGCGCTCGCAAAAGAACCTCCAACACAGAGGCCTCTTTATCTGTTAGTTCAATTGAATGATCCTTATACCAGCACCTATAATCAGCAGGAGTATAACGAATGGAACCTAAGCTAAGTTCTTCGATGGATTTATGTCGTTTATACTGCAATAAGGCGTGAATTCGTGCAAGTAGGACGGCAAATGAAAATGGTTTGCGCATATAATCGTCAGCCCCAAGTTCAAATGCTTCTACTTCATCAAATTCACCCGACTTCGTAGTCAGCACCAAAATAGGTGTTGTATTTTGTTCGTTGCGTAATGATTGACAAATATCGTAACCGTTAATTTTTGGCAACAGAATGTCAAGAATAATGGCCGTGTAATTACCTGTTCGAGCTCTCCACAAAACCGCTTCACCATCTGTGACAATATCTACATCAAAACCTTCAGCCAGCATACGACGCTCAATTATGGCAGAGTCCCTGCGTTCGTCCTGAGCAACCAATAGTCGCATATATACCTCCAATTATGTTGAGTATAAGATATACTGGAGACGCATTTTAAGCAAATAAGTTCCTGATTTAAAAAATAATTATGAAGAAAAATATTGCTGCTATGTTTTTCTGTATTTATACATTATTGAATAATCAGCAGAGCTAAAAAGCAACTTCGTCATTGCTCCATTTTTAGCATCTGTTTCAAGATTTTTCTGACCTTCATTAAAACAAGGTACAACACCTTTGATACTAAGCACTACTGCTCTATAAATTTTGTTAGATATGGTTTATTTTAAATTAGACACCTAAAAAGTGTATTTAGGGTATGTTTTTATCTCCCAAATCCATGTAAATATGGCCGAGTCAATTTTCTTCCGAATGTTCAATTTGGCTTTCCCATAAAACCGAAGGCTCTGAAAGCAGAGCCTAGCCAGAAAAGAAGACTGTTTTCTAGACCTGGATAATTATCTGATAACTCTGTTTTCTTGCTATCTCTGATAACCCCTCTCGGATTGATTTTATTGGTGTCCTTGCTCATCTTCCTCCTCCTCCATTGCAAAAACACTCTGCTATAAGCATTCGCTAAATCTACAAGCCAACTATTACCGCCAGAAAGTACATCAATTTCATTTTTTAATCATTCACGCATGTTATTTCTCCTTACTTTTAAAATTTACAGGAAAAAGGGGGTTGTAAAAAACATTCTTTACTGTATTCCCCAACTAACATAAATCAGTAGATAAATAACTTGTAGTGGTTTGATAACACTATTTATGCTGCCCGATAAGACTTTTAAAAAACAGTGCTCTTCCATAGACACTACCCAAAGATTTTTTGTTTTAGAGTTTATAACCTAAACCAGAAAATACGTTGGAACGTCAACAAGGTAATCGCCACCGTTGAGACGTAGCTTACCAATTTGTTTCTAAGAAAATTCTAAATGGTATCTTATTGTTTCTTAGGGTTCTTAGAAAACACTTAGGGTTTGCCTGTTGATCGCACGCAATGTTTAGTCATTCTCCTAACAGGCAGCGGTAGCCAACAACATTATGAAAGGCTATGTAAGGAAAAAAGTAGAAAAAAAGGGGGGCAAGTCTTTACTATTGATTATCGTATACCGCCTTATTCGCCCGAGTTAAATAATATTGAAATTGTATGGCGTAAAATAAAGTATAAATGGTTACCTTTTTCAGCTTATGATTCTTACTCAACCTTGAAGAAAGAATTATTTGATGTACTAACCAATATTGGAAAAACCTACAAAATAAAATTTTCTTAAAAGATAAATTAATTTTACGTGAGTACTTATTAGAGCCTGTCCTCATAAGTTTTGATTAGGCCTATTAATATAGATTCGCTCAAATGGAGTAGGGGGGGTGAGTTGTGTCGCCCTTAAAGAAAGTACTTATTGAGAATGGAGAATACGGTACTAGCTGTTACTGACGGGAACAACAAAGCTGATTTATTGTCATATTAATTCAGTGGTTGAATTCTCACCTCTGTGCGGTAATTCTGCATGCTTGGGTTTATTAGTGGCAGCTGAGTTCCTGTGGTTCTATCTCGATGAATTTAAAGCAGTGTCATATCAATATTAATGAGGAATTTTAATGCGTAAAATATTTATACTTTGTGGTATCTTGAGTAGTCCTGCTATCTGGGCAGTAGATGCAGATTTTTCAAAAGCTTTTATTATGCCAGAAAAATCGGGAATAAATAATGTGACTATTGGAGGCATAAATGCAGTAGGCGATGCCTATAGCGTTGGTTTTAATTTACGTGAAGACTTAACATTATCTATTACTAATTCAGCAATCCAACGTAGTACAAGTGAAGTTTTAGAGCAAAATTTACGAAATACCAAATGGAAAGGTACTTATGCAATAAATGATAATATCTATACAACAATTTTAAATCTTGTCGTAGTTCAAAATGGTTATGTTGGGGGTGAAATTATTCATTCTGAATCTGTTCAAGAAGGTAACGCCCTACTTCACGCAAGAGTCACCGGTGATATAGTGACTCAGTTTAAAATAAATGGCTCTTTTATGGATGAAGATAGAGTGGCTACTGATGTTTTAAATTCTTTGCCCGAAAATACTGAGAATCGACAACTCATTAGAGTTAAAAGAATGAGAGCTTTAGAGTTTAGAAATGACAAGAATGACAAGAGTGACAATAATGGTAAGTGGGGTACAAATAAAGAATATAGATTAACTTTAGAAAACGGAGTCCTAGCAGGATCTGTAGGTACTCCTAACGGAACAATTGGTACAAACGATGGAACAACATCAAACGGTAAAATTTCATTGACCAGAAAGTAGATGTTCTAACAAAGAGACTAGGGTGTCAATGGTAATTATTATGCATAATTAACTTTCTTTTTTGTTCAGTCTCCAAGTATAGAGTTCAGTATCACAATCATCTTTCTGAAACTCTCAATTCAATATTATGTCTTAAAGGGTAAATTAACGTATGGCTATGAAATTAGATAAAGTCGTTCCATTTGGTCGTTCGCTTGATGAATACAAATGTATGTTCAATTTGTCACCTGTGGATTTGGATAAAAAAATTATTGGTGTCAGTGACGGCCCCGCCAGTTTTAATGCAGAAATGAAAAAAAGGGGGAAGAGTATTGTTTCAATAGACCCTCTTTATCAATTTGATGCGAAAGAAATTGATACTCAATTTTATCATGTGGTTGATAATATAATTTCTCAAGTCAAACAAACCCCTGATGATTGGGTATGGACGTATCATAATTCCCCCGATCAACTGAGAGAAAATAGAGTCATCGTCCTAAATAAGTTCACTCGTGATTTTGAGGCTGGAAAGTTAGAAAAGCGGTACATAGTTGGAGAATTGCCCACTTTGAATATTGAAAGCAACCAATATGAAATGGCATTATGCTCACATTTTCTTTTTCTATATTCAGAGCAATTTGATTATGATTTTCATTTGTCAGCCATTCTTGAAATGCTTAGAATCGCAGAAGAAGTTCGCATTTTCCCTTTGCTCACATTAAATCTTGAGAAAACACCCTATTTAGAACCATTACTACATGAACTTAAATCTCAGGGTTACTTAGCGACTGTCGAAAAGGTAAAATATGAGATTCAGAAGGGAGGAAATGAAATGCTTCGAGTTACCAAGATATAAAAAAAAATTAGTCGACCGCTGAATAGCATCAAAGTTATGACCGGTTGTTCCATTAGTAATTAAAGTACCACTAAAATGAATATTATCGTTATCAATGGTATCAAAGTGATAAATTGTTGCACCAATCGAAATTTTTACAAATAAAAAGAGAAATGTAAATAAGCCAATTTTTTGTATTCTATTTAAAGTGCTCATAGTCTATACCTCTTTTATAAAATTATTATTGAATACTCATGATCTATTTTTGTTATATCTAATTAATATGATTTTTCTAACATGATTAAAGATATATTACAATAAAAAATTAGTCATAAAGCAATCATTGAGATACATTAGAGCGAGTTGACCTGATAGCTAGCTCAACTCGATGTTAGATTTTATTATGAGTCTCAATATGAGCTAAATCATATTTCTCTTGAGCTTGAAGAACTTGCTCTACATTTATTTCAGACCAGCTTCGTATTTCTTCCAATAATTGAGTTAATAATCCTCCTAAGTCTGTCAGCGAATATTCAACTTTGGGCGGTACGGTTGCATATACTTTCCGGTTTATTAAGCCATCGCGTTCCATGCCTCTTAAAGTTTGTGTCAACATTTTTTGAGAAATACCATCAATTTCTCTCCGTAATTCATTAAACCGTTTTATATCTTGCGTTAATGAGCCAACAATTAAGACAGTCCATTTATCCGCTATACGATTAAGTATTAGTCTTGTTGGACAATTTTTATTATAAATATTCCAGTCACTCACCTAGTACCTCCATTAGTCTCTTTTTGGTAACTATATCACTATAAAGTGCCTTCTTGCGAAAAGATACTGTTGATTTTAATATGTAATTTCTCAAATATGAAAGTGCAAAATATAAATAGGAGATTGACATGACAGGTAGATTAGAGAATAAAGTGATACTGATTTCAGGTGCTGGTGGTGGACTTGGTAACGAACAGGCACGACTAATGGCCAAAGAAGGGGCTAAAATTGTTGCGGCAAATTTACAAGAAGATCCTATTATTGCACCCAATCAGCCATCTGATAGTTTGTGGAAACGAACCCTAACTCTTGTTGATGATATTAACCATAATGGGGGTGAAGCCATTGCTGTTCCATTGGATGTTACCAAAGAAGAAGACTGGATTAGTGCTGTAGCTGAGTCAGAAAATAAATTTGGTAGACTCGATGTTTTGTCTAATAATGCTGGAATTTATTATCACATCGGGCTGCTTGAGCATACAGTAGAAAAATTTCATCAGATTGTGGATATTAACCAGCTCGGCGTGCTGTTAGGAATGAAATCGGTCATTCCTTCAATGCAGCGAGTGGGCGGTGGTTCAATTATCAATTTTGCCTCTATATATGGCATTTCTGGAGCAGGATTTTCAACTGCCTATCAAAGCACAAAAGGAGCTGTACGCTTAATGACTAAATCTGCTGCCATGGAATTCGTCGCTGATAACATACGGATTAATGCTATCTGTCCAGGAATGTTTGATACCAATCTATTTGAAAGCAGTGTACCAAAAGAAGATTGGGATTCTATGATTTCCCTTGTACCTATGAAGCGCTTTGGAAAACCGCATGAAATTGCCTACGGTGTTATTTTCTTAGCATCAGATGAATCTTCATTTATGACAGGAGCAGATCTTGTTATTGATGGAGGCTATACATGTCCATAAAGAAGACTAAATAAATTTGGAGCAAGTTAACCTTAGCTTCTGAAAATGCCCTGAATATCTGCTAAAGATAATATTCTACAAAGCTTGGAAGGAATCAGTCATATCGCCGCGTTTAGTTTATTAGCTCATAAGCCCGAACTAAGAAATGTTAACAATAACCAGTGGATTGCTTTAAATGGTATCGCTTTAGTCAAGAAAATGAAGCTTATGAAGGGCATTAACTAGTTGTGGCTGGAAAATATAAAAAATATTCTTATTGCTTGTGTTAAAAAAGGTGATTGTTATCTTAAACCCTATGCTTTGAGATTGAGTTAAAGGGGATGCCATAATTACTTGTTATATTTTACTTTTTAA
The DNA here is from genome assembly GCA_023145835.1 of Methylococcales bacterium. GTDB lineage: Bacteria > Pseudomonadota > Gammaproteobacteria > Methylococcales > Methylomonadaceae > QPIN01. Next base: position 220 of record JAGLDH010000116.1, on the reverse strand, counting down.
TCGGTGGTTTTAATCAAACGATTTTTTTTAGAATAAAGAGGCAAAAATAGTTTTAATTATTTTTGCCTCTCCATTTCTTTTACTGTAGATATATCTCTTTATTTAGGGGTTACTTCAGAAAATTCTACCCGGTTGTTATTCTGATTCAGTTCATATTCTGCAAATACGGTGAAAGTAGAACTCATCATTTTCTCGACAGGAAGAGAGATAACAATTTTCT
>JAGLDH010000115.1 GCA_023145835.1 Methylococcales bacterium | reverse complement strand
GCTTCGGCTGATTCAAAATCTAAATCAGCTCCAGCTTTGACTTTAATCTGATTCCCAATAACTTCAAAGTTATCATTGTTAGCCATCGAGTAACTAAACGTTTCACCTGAACCTTCATCGATTGTGGACAACTTAGCTACGACAGTCCCTTCTTTTGAATTTTCATCAATGGCACTATTACTTAAAGTGATATCCGTTGGATCTTCATTTAAGTTGTTGACTGATAGCTTAACTGTTTCAGTATAAGTATTACCCGCACTGTCCTTAACAGTAATCTCAACCTTATGTGCTTCGGCTGATTCAAAATCTAAATCAGCTCCGGCTTTGACTTTGATCTGTGAATCAACAATTTCAAAATTGTCATTGTTAGCCATCGAATAACTAAACATTTCACCCGAATCTTCATCCGTGGCCGATAACTTGGCTACAACAGTCCCTTCTTTTGAATTTTCATCAATGGCACTATTACTTAAGGTAATATCCGTTGGCTTTTCATTGATGTTATTGACGGTCAACTTAACAGTTTCAGTATAAGTATTACCTGCACTGTCAGTTACCGTAATTTCAACCTTATGTGATTCGGCTGATTCAAAATTTAAATCAGCTCCATCTTTGACTTTGATCTGATTCCCAACAACTTCAAAGTTGCCATTGTTAACCATCGAGTAACTAAACCTTTCACCTGAATCTTCATCGGTTGCAGATAACTTGGCTACGACTATGCCCGCTGCAGAATTCTCATTGACAGAAGAAACACTTAAAGTAATATCAGTCGGCTTTTCATTTAAGTTATTGATTGCTAGAGAGACTGTTTTGCTAAAGGTATTGCCAGCACTGTCTGTAACGGTAATCACTACATCGTGGCTTTCATTACTTTCAAAATCTAGGTCAGCTCCAGATTTAACTTTAATCTGGTTGCCTTCAATAATAAAATTATCGTTATTGGCAATCGCATAAGTAAATGTTTCTCCCGCATCTTCATCCGTAGATACTAAATTAACAACCACAGTGCCAGCTGCAGAATTCTCATCGACAGAAGAAGCACTTAAGGCAATATCAGTCGGGTCTTCATTTAGGTTGTTGACTGCAATAGACACTGTTCTGGTGTATGTGTTGCCTTCACTATCCGTAACAGTAACCTCTACGTCATGACTTTCATCACTTTCAAAATTCAGGTCAACACCTGCTTTGACCTTGATCTCCGAACCATCAATTTCAAAGTTATCATTCTCTAGCATACTAAATGTATGTGTATCTCTTCCATCTTCATCAATTGCTGACAAAGTTGCTACTACAGTTCCTGGTATAGAATTTTCATCTACATTATTATCTGAAACTAAAATATCGCCAGGAGCTTCGTTCATTTTTTCAGCAAATACTGTCTCCGGCTCCTTTAAACTCAGCTTTTCAGACTCTTTTAACAAATCGCCTTCTGACGAATTGCCTCCACTTTCTAAACCATTGTTTTCCCTTCTTTCTTCTGTTTCCTGCTCATAGTGGTTTGACCTAAGAGCATTAATATCCTCATTTTCTTTTGAGAACAACTGCTTTATCTTGGTGGATGCACTTTGCCAAAAACCAATTGTTGGCTCTATGCTATCAACCGTTGCATTTTCTCTTGAAGTAATCTCTCCTTCACTTTCATTTTGTGGCAATATATTTTCAGTATCACCCGCAATATCTATACTCGTCTCTTGTTCATTCTTTACGCCAAGTTCATCTGTTTGCTTTTCAAAAATACTTTGCATAAAAAGTTCTTCCTTAGCTTCGCTCGAAGCTAAGTCAACGTTTTCTTTATTTAATTCATCTTTTGAGATTCCTTCTTTATTAAAAATAAAATCTCTTTCTGAACTGTTTAATTTCTCATTGATATTACTTTCTTTTGCCATGGTTTATATCCAAAAATTATCTAGCTCTTTTCAGAACCGTATTAACATCTCGTAAAATTCAGCTTTTTATCATTTCAGCTCTAAATAGCAACCGAAGAAGTTTAAGCAACACATAATGTCGGACTATAGACTTATGCCCACTCGAATTAAGGTTTTAATGCTAATAATGAGCAATGACTCAAAAAAAAAAATAAATCTTTAATTTTTATGCGGAATAATTCACAAAAAAAATTTTTTTTTGTATTTTTTCTACTATTCTTAAATATCAATAACTTCCACTTGTTTTTTTAAAAAAAACTATCTTGGAGAATATTTTCTTGCAAACCTTTTCATTACCTAATACTTGGCGAAAACCCGAAATATTAATCTCATCGTTACTGATTAATACCTTTGCGTTAGCGTTGCCCTTCCTTATATTGCAGGTATATGACCGTATTATTCCTAATCAGGCTCTAGATACCTTTATGGTATTAATTATCGGCATGTTGGTAATAATCATTAGTGATTGTTTTCTAAAAACCTTGCGTTCTACTATTTTGAGCTGGGAAAGTGCAAAGTTTGATCACGAGGCAAGCCTAGATGCGATGAATCAGGTTTTGCATATGCAAACATTGAGTTTTGAAACAAAACCTGCTGGTTACTATATTGACAAAATCTACGCCCTTGAAAAAATCCAGGAATTTTACTCGGGGCAATCTATCTTGCTATTAATGGATTTTCCGTTCGCTCTGATTTTTCTAATTTTAATTTGGGTTATTGCTGGCCCATTAATTGCCATTCCACTCGTTTTATTAGTCATTTTTCTTTTAGTTTCAATCATTACCGGCAAGAAACTTCATCAGGCATTGCTAACACGATCTACGATGGAAGATAGGAGGCAAAATTTTATTATTGAGATTTTACAAAGTATTCATACCGTCAAGTCTATGGCAATGGAGGCTTTTATGCTCAGGCGTTATGAAAAGCTACAATTACAATCTGCTGAAAGTATTCATGATCTCAGCCGATTAAATAGTATCGTTCAGGGCATTGCCGCCTCATTCTCACAGCTAGCTGTCATCAGTTTTGTCGGTTTTGGCAGTATTTTTGTAGTTCATGGCGATCTGACGATCGGAGCTCTTGCCGCAGGGACAATGCTAACAAGTCGAGCGCTACAACCTGGCCTTAAAGCCATGAACATTTGGATTCAATTTCAGTCCGTCAGACTTGCACTAGATAAAGTAAATGAGTTGTTCTCTTTGCAAAGAGAAGCCACTGGAGATATAACATCTGAAAATAAATTTAATGGTCTCATCGAAATTGACAAGCTCAGTTTTAAATTTCCTGGACAGGAAAAGAATGTGCTGGATAACTTATCGTTAACTATCAAACCAGGTGAATCCATTGGTATTTCAGGAAATAATGGTGCAGGGAAAAGTACCTTTATTAATCTACTTTCAGGTTTTCTAGAAGCAGATAGCGGGCAGATTAAACTCGATGGTTACTCTATTGAAAAATATAATGCCGAATTTTTACGCTCTCAGATTGGTATTGTCCCTCAGAAGGGTGTGCTGGTTGAAGGAACTATATTAGAAAACATGACTTTATATAGGGAGGATGAGGCAACGGATGATGCCATTGAGCTATCAAAATTACTGGGGCTTGAAGATATTATTGCCCGTATGCCAGATGGCCTGGATACATTTATTGGTGGAGCTGCCTTAGATAATATTCCAGAAGGCGTAAAACAAAAAATCATAATGGTACGTTCACTAATCGGACACCCAAAAATCATTTTATTTGATGATGCAAATGCAAACTTTGATATAAAAAATGATAATCGTCTACAACATGTAATTAAGTTACTACAGAAACAACAAAAAACCTTTGTCATTGTCTCTCACCGTCCCTCTTTTCTGCGTTTATGTGATAAACAATATACCTTAGAAAATGGACAACTTAGCCCAGCTAAACCCATTTAATTATTTTCATATGGCGCAATCGAACATAGGTCAAGAACCCAAATCAACGGAACCCCCCCAATTTACGGGTGCATCAGAAAAGTTTGCTGATGCATTAAGAAATAATAAAATCGAAGCTTTTTCGGCAGGATCACCTTATGCAGCCTGCTTATTCCCACTTCTTAAAATTTTAGGGTGGAAAAACATATCAAGAGAGTTAATTGAAGCGCTTCCTCATTTTGCAAAAGAACTTGATTTGGTTGATCTTCGTAATATTCTCGTTAATTTAGGTTATGAAAGCTCGCCTCACCCTACGCAATTAAATCAGCTAAATGCTGAATTATATCCAAGTATTTTTATTTCTACGACTGATGAGGTTTTTGTTCTTCTTGAAAAAGACCAACAACAAATCCACTATTTTAATGCACAAAAAGAGCAGACCGTTTCTTCTCCAATTGAAGATTTAAACCTTAAAGGGATTGCATATCTTTTTACAAATACAAATTCCTCTCATAGCCCTACTAGTAAAAAACAAAAATCTGACAATTGGTTTGGGAATTTAACAGATCGATTTCGAAAATTGATTATTCATTTATATTCTATTACTTTCATTATAAATATCGTTGCACTTGTCGTCCCAATATTTATTATGGTTATTTACGATAAAGTAATCGGTACCAAGTCACTTGAAAGCCTACCTTTACTTATATCTGGTGTAGCCATTCTTATTATTGCAGATTTAGTACTTAGATAT
>JAGLDH010000114.1 GCA_023145835.1 Methylococcales bacterium | reverse complement strand
GTGGAAACATTTAAACAATTGCTATATATGCCTCCCATCAACACTGAAAGTTCAAGTGTTACCGCTCAATTATCACAACTTAAACAATTTGATTCTATCCGTGATTTTTTTACTGGATCAAATACAGCTGTCATTCTAGAACTACCTTTTGTATTTTTATTTCTTATCGTTATTGCCGTTTTAGCAGGTCCCATTGCTTTTATACCGCTAGTAATGATTATTTGTTTTTTGATTGTCGGACTGATCTTTAACCCAAAACTAAACCGTAAAATCAACCGTGCAGGCATAGCAAGAAATAATAAACAACAAATGCTTATGCAAACATTTTCAGGTCGAAAAGAAATTAAAGCCATTGGTGGTGAAACTGTCTGGCAAGCACGTTTTAGAGAAGTATCAGGTGAAACCGTTATCTCTAATTATCACACCTTTATTATTAATGCCTTGATGAACAATGTCTCTCAAGCGATGATGATGACAACGGCTCTAGCAGTACTATCAGCAGGTTCTTTGAGTGTCATCGATGGAAACATGTCTATTGGTGCATTAATCGCGACGATGGCTCTAGTCTGGCGAGTACTATCCCCTTTACAAAGTACATTTTTATCTATCTCAAAATTTCAGCAAACCTTTAAGTCCATTAAACAAATAAACCATCTGATGAGAATGCCCACAGAACGGTCTGACAATACCAAAAGCATGTGTATTAAAGATATTAAGGGACATATTCGGGTTGATAAAATCAGTTTTCGTTATGGTGCAAATTCTGATCCTGCCCTGCTGGGTGTCTCCGTTGAAATCAACCCAGGAGAACTGGTTGCGATTGTTGGTGATACTGGATCAGGCAAATCAACTTTACTAAAAATTATTGCCGGCATGTATAAGCCACAAGGTGGAGCTATATTTTTTGATAATACCGACTTACGCCAATTAAATATTATGGAATTAAGGAGAGCCATAGCCTATGTACCTCAAGATACAAAAATGTTTCACGGTACAATCGCTCAAAATATGCGGTTGGCTAATGGCCTGGCAACCGACAAGGATCTACATATAGCTGCAGAAAAAGCGGGGGTCATTAACGAAATTCTGGCATTAAAAAATGGCTTTAATACACGCTTAAGTGATAATTCAACAGATAAACATCCTCCAGGGTTTTTACGTTCTCTATCCATTGCTCGTGCCTTTGTCAGTCCTGCAAACATCGTTCTTTTTGACGAACCAGGGGCATCATTAGATTATGCAAGTGACACTCGGTTTATGAATCAACTGAAGATACTAAAAGGGCAATGCACTATGATAATGGTTAGTCATCGTCCCAGCCATATCCGCCTAGCCGATAAAGTTATTTTATTGCAACAAGGTAACGTTCAATTTGCAGGCTCTGCAGATAAAGCAATCTCGATTTTAATGGGAAAAAATTAATGACCACATATTCTATGACTGATCATTCTCCAGAACAATTGCCTCGTGCAAGAGCTCGTTTTTTAGCACAGGCTATTCAGCTTGAAGAAGAAGGCATTTCTAATATTATTAAAATGACTATTTACTTTAGTCTTTTTTTATTTATATCCATTGTTATCTGGACATCATTTACCACGGTTAATGAAATGACTACTGCACTAGGTGAAGCGGTGCCTTCTGGTTATATACATGATATTCAACATTTAGAAGGCGGGATAATCAGAAATATTGCTGTCCGAAATGGTGATGCAGTTAAACAAGGTGATTTATTAATTAAGTTTGCCCAACCCGTATCCAAAGCTGATTACGAGCAATTACTGGTCAGAAAAACGACTCTATTACTGACTCAAGAAAGATTATTGGCCATTGAACAAAACCGAAAACCTGATTTTGGAAAAATAACAATTCAATACCCTATCTTAGCAAAAAAAGAGTTGGCTAATTATTATGCTCAATTAAAAAGTAGCAACAGTGAAATTGATGTTTTAAAAGCCCAATCGAAACAAAGAAAAAGTGAGTTAAAAAGACAAAAAAACCAGGTAATTTCACTAAAAAAAGAAATCGTATTATTAAAAAAACAAGTGGAGATGCGTGAAAAACTAGCGGCTAAACATATCGTTTCTCAAACTGATTTACTGGCCACAAAAAGTCAATTAGCGAGTGCTCAAAGCCAACTAAACTCCTTCATTGATGGTATTTCTATTGCCTCTTTAGCATTCGATGAAGCGATAAGTCATCGTAAAGAAATTATAGATACACGAAATAAAGAAGTTGATTTTGAAGCCTCAATAGTAGCAGGCCAACTAGCTGAAGTTGAAAAATCATTAACTAAAGCTAAAGATAGAGTAAATCGTTTGAATTTATACTCACCTATTAACGGGATCATTCAAGGTATTTCTGTTAATAGTATCAATACCGTTGTACAAGCAGGTAGTGTCATTATGCAAGTTGTACCGGTTGATGGAAATTTAATTGTCGAAGCAAAGGTTTTACCAAAAGATATTGGCCATATTCATATTGATCAGGCAACAGAGGTCAAGGTTGATAGTTATGATACAAGGAAATATGGGCATATTAATGGCACCGTCAAACAGCTTTCACCTTCAACCTATCTGGATGAGAAAATGAATCCCTACTACCTTGCTCGTATAAAGCTTGAAAAAAATTATGTAGGCGATAATCCAGATAATATGAAAGTTATTCCAGGGATGACGGTTCAAGTTAATATTATTACTGGTTCCAAATCAATCCTGGATTATTTATTAAAACCCATTAATAGAGGTTTTAAAAATTCCTTTCAAGAAAGATAATTGTTTCTCTGAATGACGACACGTCAACATAAGTTCGTGGCAACTCGTCTGTCTATACCCGACCACTAACCTGACCAGTTAACTTTCCTCAACGCTCACTACTTTTACTCTTAATACAAGCAACTTGAGGTGGTTTGAAGCCAGCTTCTGATCGCAGGCTTCAGTGGATCTACTACCCTTTTCTGATAAGCTTACCCACAAATATTACGACACCTTCGGTATCGTTTATTTGTGTGCCTGTGGCACACCTCCCTAATTTTCAGCTTTTAGAAAAAAACAAGGTAATTATTCACATTTTTTATGTTAAAAAACACCTTGAATAACAACCTAGTTGTTGATAACTTGAATTTAAATATTTAGCTAGTTATAACCCGTTAATCAACCCGACAAGCGGCTTAGTCGTTGTAAAATAAAATGTCAGTGTGCCGATCACATTCGTTAATCTTTGCTAGGTAAGTTACTTGTTATTTTCAGTATTTTAGTCTTGTGTGCAAACTGATGAGAACAAGCTAGTGTGGACATGGAAAATATAAGCTTACAGAAAAGTAGGTTGTTTTTTTCAAAGTACATCGTAAAAATCAGGAAAAAATAAAAGTGAAGTTCTAATTTATCAATCTGAGTTCTAAAAAGTTAGTCAGGACAACTTCCAAGCTATTAAAAAGTCGAAGATCACGAGAACAAGTGAAATAGATCAAAAACTCAGCCGCAAGCCCCAAGTTTGCTCCGCGATAAAATTGAATTTAGACGAAATATTTATACCTGAATGACAAAATCGACTCATTACCGTTTTCTAATGTGTATGAACAAATAATATAACAACTATTGAAAGGAAATATTATGGCTTTAATTGATGATATTAAAAAAATACTTAATACCCTGGCACCTCATGGTTGGAAAGAATTGTTTGAAGCACATGGGCTGGATATTACAGCAGTAGATTTAGAGAATGAACTGCTGCAAGATATTTCCAGTTCAATCAACAGAGATTTTCCGGGTTTTGATGATTTTGCGGAAGAAGGAAAACAAGGAGTAACGCCATCTATACCCTCACGAAGTTTAGTTTATCATGCGTTATCATCGCAGCATGTCAAGTGGAAAGATATTGGGAAAACCAAAAAAATAACAAAATTTCCTACATTAAAACAAATAGAGACGGTCGAAAATTATGTGTATGCGGCAAAAAAAACATCACTCAATGTCATTGAAGCCATTCATGGTAAAGCAAATTTAGCGATTGTTGTCTTTGCCAATCAATATCGAAATGCTATTGATACGCCACATAAAAAGCATGCCGATTTAGTTTATTCACGAACTGGGGTTGCCAGAGTCGGAAATGCTAAAATGTCTTACAATAAACAGACGCGCTCATTCGACCCACTGACAAAAAAAAAGAGTGAGCTGCGCGTTCTCCCTGCAAAATACAATGCATACTTAGCCGTTAAAAAGAAAGGTAGTAAAGAACTCTTGGGGAGAGGTTTTAACCAATCATTGGACATCCCTTTCAGTAACACACCTTTAGATCAAGACCTTAATTTCTGGTCGCCTGTCCATAAGTTATTTGCAGGTACAGAATGTTTGGAAGGGTTCAATTTACAGGTTAGCTTCGACTCATTTCAAAATAACGAAAAAATAAGAAAAATTCATAAATTTGTGGCTAATGAATTTGATGAGGACACGGGAAGTACACCGTCTCAACATGCTAATTTCCCATTTAAATTTAGCGAAGGTATTGCTGATTTTGATCAAACAAAGAACCTGTTAATACCGATTGTCCACACAGCTGTTGTGGCAAAAGCAGAAGTTAATGGTCAACCCTCTACATTACGAAAAAGTTTTCAATTACCTCTCAATAGAGGCGGTAACTCAATTGCGGCTTTTAGTTCTAGCATGGAGTTTCGAGCGGCTGAAAAGCGAAACCCAATCTCGCAAACACCAACAGGTGCACAACGTTCTGTCCCCGAGTATGCTCATGTTCGCACACAAATTGTTGGAGGACAGGAAGAAAATATTAATGATCTGGACGATCATGTTAGTTATATTATTGATGAGAGCTTTGAGGCACTGCATTATCTCGATTTCACTGGGGATGGGTTTATTTCAGCAGTGGTTAATGCCCCACAATTGAATTCTATGACTCAAGTGAGTGCTTATTCCATTGTTGCACCGCCAGACTACTTTCCCTACTGTGAGCAAAGTACAATATTTGATTCAATGGTTGATAAAAATGTATGGTCTCGTTCGCCTCAAACGTTAGCAGATATTCGCTTACTTCCAAATGTTAAATCTCACCCTCAACTCCTATTTCTAGGGATTGAAGCTTTTGACACCTGTACAGCCTTGATCAACGGAACAGTTGATATGGGTATTGCCCAAACCAATTTTAAAGCGACGTTTGAAAACAGAGTGACATACTTGACTGATGGAGCCGCCGGCGTCTTTGCACCCGGATGGGATACTAGTTTTGATATGCTTCAAGTGGGTAATGTAAATGTTCCACATTTGGCAGCCTATGGATTAGGAAGCCCTTTTCCTGAAGATGCAAAACTCTGTGCTGCAATTAGTTCTTTCTGGCCAGCTGTTGCGCCAGATATTGCCCGTTCTTTTTGGCCAGATGCCAGTTTTAGGGAGACTATCATTCCATTGACTGATGAAGAAATTGGTTCAGTTGGTGGGCTTGGTTGGGATGGCGAACACGGCCCAATTGTGACAAAAGTTGATGGACAAGAGATTGTCACTTACAAAAAGTTTTCTTATGTTGATTATACTTTGAATGCACTTAACAACACATTTGACTATCATAAATTAGCAAATATTGATTCCGTGGAATATTTAGCTCGTGTAGAGAAGTATCTTTTAGCCAAAGAACAAGTACGGGACAATACTATTTTATTAAGCTACACGCAAGAAAAAACCAGACAGGGTGTCAATCACCACTATCGATTTATGTTGGGTTTCAATGAAATTCAATCCAGCAAAGATCATGTTAAATTGGAATTATTAGAGGATCGAAATATTTTAGTCAATAGTAATAATCAAGTAACGATAGACAGATGAAGGTTGTTATTATAGGGGCTGGCCCTGCTGGCTCCTCTTGTGCGATACAACTGTTGAAGTCTGGAATTGAAGTTGTTTTATTGGAGAGAGAAACCTTTCCTCGACATGCTCCTGGGGAGACATTGCATCCCGGTATTGAACCATTACTTGAGCAATTAGGTGTATTCGATTGGGTCAATCAAAAAGAATTTATTCGGCATGAAGGTATTTTTAATATTAGTGAAGATAAATCTATCTTTACCCCCTATGATGAAGATAAAAAATGGAAAGGCTTCCAACTGTTCAGGGAAGAGTTTGATTCGATTTTACTCAATAAAGCAATTGAATTAGGCGTTGTTTTTTTATCGGAAAGTTCACCTGTTTCTATAAAATTAACGTCACAAAATCAAATAGAATCCATTTCTACTTCTAATAAAAAGCTAGTGGGTGATTTTTTTATCGATGCTACCGGAAAAAGGGCTTGGTTGGTTAATCAATTAAAAATTCCATTTAAAAATCATTCACCGAAACGCATCGCCTATTACGGTTATGTGGAAGCAAACGATTCGCTTGATTTAAATAACCCAAAAATGATTTGGGATACGAAAGGATGGACATGGATGGCGAAAGTAAAATCGAATCAAGTGAGCTGGGTACGATTAGATTTAAATGGACATCAAAAAAAAGACAAACACTGGTTACCGAAAGAATTACATCGGTTTAAACCCATAAAGATGAGTAAAGCCGTTGATGTCACTTGGCGAATAGCAGATATTCTTTCGGATAAAAATTATTTCTTTCTTGGGGATACGACTTTTGTGCTTGATCCCGCTGCTTCTCATGGTATTTTGAAAGCTATTATGAGTGGAATTATGGTTTCTCATTTAATCGTTAATTCTGAGACAATCAAACTAAATGATTTACATAAAACCTACTATGATTGGTTAAATCAGTGGTTTATTAAGGATAAGGATGAGTTAAAAAAATTGTATCAAACTATGGGTAATTTTAATAATCTAGAAGCAGAGGACTTTCCAAAAGGAAAGAAAAGGGACGATTGTCGAGAAATGTCCTGAGTTACAAATCTTGATTTAGAATAGCAAGACGACTCAAGGTACTACAAAGTATAAATATGTTACGCATTAAAATTTCTCATTAATATTGAGATGATATTACTTTAAATTCATCGAGATAGAACCACAGAAACTCAGCTGCTACCTAATAAACCCAAGCATGTAGAATCACCTCACAGAGATTATAAACAATAAATCATATTTGTTGTTCCCATCAGTAACAGCTAGTACCGTATTATCCAATTCTCCATTCCCAATGAGTACTTTCTTTGTGGGCGACACAACTCATCCCCCCTACTCCCTTTGAGCGAATCTATATTAATAGGCCAAATCAAAGCCTATGAGGACAGACTCTAATAAGTACTCACGTAAAAATAATTTACCCTTTTAAGAAAATTTTATTATGTAGATTTCCCCTATATTGGCAAGTACATCAAATAATTCTTTCTTCAAGGATGAGTCGGAATCATAAGCTGAAAAAGGTAACCATTCATACTTTATTTTACGCCATACAATCTCAATAATATTTAACTCGGGCGAATAAGGCGGTATACGATAAATAATAGTAAAGACCCTAGCCCTCCTTTACTCTCCTTTCCAAACACATATAACCCTTTGTTTTATTAGTTTTTATTTTTTGTGATGTAGTTTGCAAAACTCTATTTTTAAACATTTGATAGACCCACTCAATATGTATACTAGCTGTTGGAGATTCTATTTACTCAACCACTATGGACTGAAAGTGTATAGTTTTAAACTAGCGATTTGGGACAATAAATGTAAACACCTAACTATATGTTTCACTTTTATATATGGATAGATATCAAATATCTGAATTTTTGATTTAGGTGTTATCCACATCTGGTTATCTTGAAAATATTGAGTGTTATTCATATTAGAATAATTGGCTTTGTAGGTTATGAAAAATATTTTTTTAAGTTTTTTTGCAATATAACTCGGTCGGGTTAATAACTTGTTA
>JAGLDH010000113.1 GCA_023145835.1 Methylococcales bacterium | reverse complement strand
GGAAAATGGAATTTCGAGGGGATTCATCGCCTTGAAAGCCTTTTGTAGTTTATGAGCCGCAACTATTAGGTCTTAATTTATTAATGGAATATATTTTGGCGGAAGATCCTTGCTAGTCAGGATTGATAATAGTTTGTTTATCTTATATTTATCCTGGTTGTGTTAGAAAATATTTTATTTATTAGTAGGTTATTGGTGTTTTGTGATATTTTGTGTTAAATATGTTTCAGGATTAAAGCTTGTTTTAATAAATGCCTATTGTTTTCTATAGCGAGTAAATTATAATGTTGCAATAGCTAATTTAAGGAGGGAATAATGAGTACGGATCTTTACGAGAAAGTAAAAAATAATCAAAAATTTCATCAATTAGTTGCTCGACGATCAAAGTTGGCTTGGGTGTTGTCGTTAATTATTTTCGTAGTGTATTTTTCATTTATTTTATTGATCGCTTTTGCTCCAGATATCCTTGGAAAACCAATAAATTCAGGAAGCTTTATCACTATGGGTATTCCTGTTGGTGTTTTTATAATTGTGATGTCATTCGTTTTGACAGGTATCTACGTCAGAAAAGCTAATAAAGAATATGATCGTATTAATCAAGAAATTATTGAGGACGCGCAGAAATGAAAGGTACCTTTATAATTATAGGAATTCTATTTTCACAGTATGGTTGGTGTGCAGGTGCAATTGAGGGTGATGTTGAAAAACAGCCGATAAATATTCCTGCCATTATCATGTTTTTGCTCTTCGTTTCAGCAACATTAGGAATTACTTTTTGGGCAGCTAAGAAAAACCGAACAACGTCTGATTATTATGCCGCTGGAGGTGGTATTACAGGGTTTCAAAATGGTCTCGCAATTGCTGGAGATTACATGTCAGCAGCCTCGTTTTTGGGTATTTCTGGATTGGTTTACTTGTCCGGGTATGATGGGCTAATTTATTCAATCGGGTTTCTAATTGGCTGGCCATTAATTCTTTTTTTAATTGCCGAGAGGCTTCGTAACTTAGGGAAATATACCTTTGCTGATGTGGCGTCCTATCGTTTAGGGCAATTACCTATTCGTACGTTAGCTGCTGCTGGATCACTTGCTGTTGTTGCTCTTTATTTAATCGCACAAATGGTTGGTGCTGGTAAATTGATTCAGCTATTGTTTGGCTTGCCCTATGAACTTGCCGTTGTATTGGTTGGGGTATTAATGATTTTATATGTCACTTTTGGGGGGATGTTAGCCACTACTTGGGTGCAAATTATTAAAGCCGTATTACTTCTATCAGGCGCTAGTTTTATGGCCTTTATGGTTTTGAAGCACGTTAGTTTTGATTTAAACGAGCTGTTTCGTCAAGCGGTCAATGCTCATCCTGACGGAATAAAAATTATGTCACCAGGAGGGCTCGTATCAGATCCAATTTCTGCTATATCATTAGGTGTTGCCTTAATTTTTGGGACGGCAGGTTTGCCGCATATCCTTATGCGGTTTTTTACTGTAAAAGATGCTAAAGAAGCACGCAAATCAGTTTTTTATGCCACTGGTTTTATTGGTTATTTTTATATTCTTACTTTTGTGATTGGTTTTGGTGCAATTGTTTTGGTTTCGACCAACCCCGAATTTCTTAATCTAGATGGAGACTTGATTGGGGGGAATAATATGGCTGCAATCCATTTGTCCAAAGCCATAGGAGGAGATCTATTCCTTGGCTTTATCTCTGCAGTAGCTTTCGCAACTATCCTTGCAGTAGTATCTGGATTAACTTTAGCAGGAGCTTCATCAATTTCGCATGATTTGTATGCTAGTGTGATTATGAAAGGACAAGCAAATGGAAGTGATGAAATTCGAGTGTCAAAAATAGCAACTATTATTTTAGGAATTGTAGCAATTTTGTTAGGGATTATATTTGAAAAACAAAATATTGCATTTATGGTGGGATTAGCTTTTGCTATTGCAGCTAGTGCTAATTTTCCAGTGTTATTTCTTTCAATGTATTGGAAAAACCTAACGACACGTGGTGCGTTTATCGGTGGTTTTACTGGGTTATTTACTGCAATTATTTTAGTTATTACGGGGCCAATTGTGTGGGTAGATATATTAGGTAATGAGTCTGCGTTGTTTCCTTATAAATACCCTGCTTTATTTTCTGTTTCAATTGCATTTTTTTGTATTTGGTTTTTTTCTATTACAGATCGTAGTGAAAGAGCAGAGAATGAGAGAAGGCAATTTGAACATCAATATATTCGATCTCAAACAGGTATTGGATCACATGGAGCAAGTGAACATTAGAGGGGAAGTCGAAAAGGATGCGTGCAAGGTGCTGAGATAGATAGGTAAAAAGAGAGAATTAACAATTAATGGTCTATAGAGTATCCGTCTAAAAATAACAAATCTATTTCATGGTCTAACATGGAAGTAATAAATTTTTTGGGGTGTATTAAAATTGAATAATGATTCAAATTTTGGTCTTATACGGCCACATGAGTCAAAAATACAAGCATTTGCTAGGTTGTTAGATGTTGCAGTTATAGGTATCACCTTGTGGGCTGTCATTGATATTAACCATCTGGATTGGGATTCAAAGCATAGCTGGTGGCTACTTGTTTCTATTGTGATGTTTTTCTTTGTTGCTGAACTTAATGGATTATATAGAGAAAGAAGGGGGGTGCTATTTATAAAGAGTTTAAAAAATATATTATTAAACTGGTTTATTGTATTGATTGCACTAATTTCTATTAATCAATTTTATTTGTTAATAGACCCAGTTTATGAGCAAGTCTTTTTCTTATGGGCTTGTTTTGTACCAATTGAATTGCTTTCTTGGCATTTTATGGTAGATAGTTTTTTATGTATGATCAGGCGAAACGGTCGGAATAGTCGGAAAGCAGCCGTTATTGGTGCTAATAATCTTGGTTTTGAATTACAGCGATTATTTGAAGAGGAAGACTGGATGGGAATGGCTTTTTCTGGTATTTATGATGATAGGCTATTTGGTAGAGGAGAACATTCAACTAAGAAGGAATATAGTGATGTTAGAGAGCTAGTCGATAGTGCTAAGCAGGGTAAGGTTGATATCGTTTATATTACCTTACCATTGAAAGCAGAAGATCGAATAAAAGAAATTATAAGTGAATTGTCTGATACAACTGTATCAGTTTATTATGTTCCTGATTTTTTTGGTTTTGATTTGTTGAGAGCTCAATGGAGTAGTGTTGGTAATATCGCTGTTATAAGTATTTATGATTCACCGTTTTATGGAGTAGATGGTGTGCTTAAAAGGATATTCGATATTTTGTTTAGTTTAATAGCTTTATTAATCATTGCCTTACCAATGTTTGTTATTGCTTTGTTAGTTAAACTTACATCTTCGGGGCCAATATTGTTTAAGCAAAGGCGTTTTGGTTTGGACGGCAATGAAATAAGCGTTTGGAAATTTCGCTCTATGTCTGTTACAGAAGATGGAGGAACGGTAACTCAAGCAAAGAAAAATGATCCTCGGGTAACAAAACTAGGTAAATTCTTAAGAAAAACATCGTTAGATGAGCTTCCTCAGTTTATCAATGTTTTGCAGGGGCGGATGTCTGTCGTCGGGCCAAGGCCGCATGCTGTTGCTCATAATGAATTATACCGAAAACAGATAAAAGGCTATATGCTGAGGCATAAAGTAAAGCCAGGTATAACAGGATTAGCTCAAGTGAGAGGATATAGAGGAGAAACTGACACGTTAGATAAAATGGAAGGACGGATAAAATATGACTTAGAGTACATAAGGCATTGGTCTTTGTATATGGATATAAAAATTGTATTCTTAACCGTTTTTAATGTTTTTTTAAGTGAGGATGTTTATTAGGTAGAGCATGGTCTAGAGACTATTTGTAGTAATTAGTTAATGGCAATCTATACTTTTGTGCATTAAGCTTCAATTAAGCTAAATTATGTTTTAATGTAACTTTCAACAGATTCTTAGAATTTGGTGGTAATATATATGTAGAATTGTACTTAAGTACAATTTACAAAGTATTGAAATTCAGTGAAAATAGTATTAAGATTTTAGTTAGGATAAAGAAATTTTTTTATCTACTTTCAGGAAATTGTAGGAATGGATTGTAAATCATAAATATTCATATTTATGGATTAAGGATGATGAAATGCCAAACTTGTCGTGAGATAAGGACGGAAAGCTACAGACCTTTTTGTTTTTGGTTAAAAAGGTGGCTGGGTTGCAAATTATATTATTTAAATAAAATAGTTTGTTAAACTTTGGAGTTTTATTATTATGAAAAAAAATATTTTGGCATTGATGCTAACATTGTTTTTATTCCCGATGGTTTCGAATGCAGCGATAGTATCAATTGAAAACAACTCAACCTCTGGTACTGGTACTATAAGTAATCTAAGTGTTTCTGCACCAGATTCTGTTTCAACTAGCCACAGCGGGATTAATGGCGTTTTTGAAGATTTCTGGACTGTGTCATTAGATTCTTCATCTGAAACTTTTAGCATTGCATCTAGTATTCCAGAATTTGAATTGTTTACTGTTGAATACAGATTAAATGATTCATCTCCTTGGATAGGATATGATGAAATTAGTGGAGATGGTTTTTCTGAAACAGTCACAGCTAATATTGAAAACTTATCAGGTTTTCAATTGCATATTTTTGGAAATTCAAACAATCCACTAGGATTGATTGGTACTTATCAATTGACTATTAATGATGTTAATAGTGTTAGTAATGTACCTGTTCCTGCGGCAGTATGGTTATTTGGTTCTGCTCTAATGGGGTTAGTTGGAGTTTCACGTCGTAAATCTTCATCTGTAGCAGCTTAATTAATTTCGATTAATTAAATAAGAGAGGGGGGCTCTAGGGCTCCCTTTTTTTTGCTTGAAAGGTAGTTATTAATTTTGCTAAGCTAATACATTACAATTACTATGGAACACATAAAATGTCACAATATCTAAAATATTTTTTAAGTTGTTTTTTATTGTTTTTTCAAATTTCAGTTTATGCAAATGACAGTAGTTATAAAATTAATCCAGGAGATGTTTTAGATATATCTGTTTGGAAAGAAGAAGAATTAAAACGAGAAATTAGAGTGTTACCTGATGGCCATATCAGTTTTCCATTAGCTGGTGATTTAGCAACTTCAGGGTTAACTTTAAAGCAAGTGAAAGGACAACTAGTTAAAAAATTATCAGAATATATCTCAGATCCTGTTGTCAATATCTCAGTTAAGTCAGTTGAAGGAAATGTAGTATACGTCATTGGACAAGTGAAGTTGCCAGGACAATTTATAATGCGTAGACCCTTAGATGCAATGCAAGCTCTAAGTTTAGCAGGGGGCTTAACAGCATTTGCAAAATCCAATAATATTCTTATTCTCCGTCGTAATGGAAAAGATTCAAAAGCTATAAAGTTTGAGTATGGTGAGTTGGAAGATGGTGATAAATTAGATAAAAACCACATGTTAAAAAGTGGTGATGTTATTGTTGTACCATAAATAATATTACATACTCTTTTTTAATCATTATCATATGTTTATCCATTTTGAAAATACAAATAAATTGAAGAATCAAAAAGAAAGTTTTTCGGGGTTGATAGGAAGTGCTATGCTTATATTAACAAGCATATCGCCTTTACAGGCGGGAGAATGGCATGTTAAGGGCAATATTTTTCAATCATTCTCTTATGATGACAATGTGATAATGAGGGAAAACCCAGAAGCATCAACTATTTATGCTTTGACACCAACATTAAAAGTTTCTCATCAGACAGATGTATCCGAAATAACTGCAAATGCTAGTTACGGAATACAACGCTATTTTGATAAAACAGAATTTAATAGAGAAAATCAGAATTATGGGATAAGTGGTCGTTATTCTACAGAAAATATTGAGTGGGCAGGAGTTGCAAGCTACAGTTTGGCTCCTGCTAGAGATACAGCAGAACAAGAGTCCGGTGATTTTTCTACAGACTCTGATAGAGAGACTTTTTTTGTTTCACCGTCTGTTTCTTTTCAATTATCAGAATTGGATAGGTTGACGTTTTTAGCTCATTATACTAATACGAGTTATTCAACAGATGAATTAGATAATGTTGAATCATCTACGACAGATAGTTTGTCAGATTATGTAGACAAAGGGCTAAACTTATCATGGTCTAGACAATTCTCAGAGCTATATACTGGCTCAATAAGTATATTTTATTCTAATTATAAATCCTCTGATTATAATAGGGAACCAACAAACCAGAAAGAAAGTGATAGTGGTGGTGCCAATATTTCATTGACTTATTTTTTATCAGAAAAATGGGAAATATTTGGAACAGTTGGGGGTAGGGTAACTAATACAAAAAGGTTTAATGGGGGTTCTAAAACATCATCAGGCTATTTGATAGATAGTGGCGTTAATTATAAAGGTGAAGTTTTATTTGCAGAGTTTAATGTAAAGCAATCACTAGAACCATCATCTCAAGGATCTTTAAACGACCAGTTTAGAATAAGTTTTGACTTGGAATATAAAATTACTGAACGATTTTCTGCATCTTTGCTGAATAGTTACCAAGAGAGTGAATCAGTCGATAGTTCTGATAAACGTAGAAATTATACGTTTAACCCTTCTTTAAGTTGGAAAATCACTCCCGACTGGACTTTATCTGGGAGTTATCGTTACCGATACCAGAAAAGACCAATAGACGGTTTGGAAGAAACAGCAAATTCAAATTTATATATGCTATCTGTAAATTACATTTGGCAAGGTTTAAGTGTTGCGAGATAAATAAAATATGGAAATGGAAGAGAGTAGTCTATCGTTAAAAGATTATATTCAGATAGCAAAGCGACAAAAATATTATATAATTATTCCAACACTGATTTTATTATCAATAAGTGTATTAATTGCTTTAATTTTACCTCCAGTCTATCGATCACAGTCAACTATATTAATTGAGCGACAGCATATTCCTGTTGATCTTGTTAAGTCAACAGTTGTGAGTTTTGCTGATGAAAGGATTCAGCAGATTCAACAAAAAATAATGAGAATTGATAATATTAATAAAATAATATCAAAATTCAATTTATATTCAGATAAAGCAGGGAAACTTAGTCCGACAGAAATGGCTGAAACATTCAGTGAAAATGTCGTGTTGGATGTTATTAGTGCTGATGTTATTAGTGAGGGCAGAAAATCAAAGGCAACCTTGGCCTTCAACCTTTCTTTTGATGATAGAAGCCCTGTACTAGCCCAAAAAGTGGCAAATGAGCTTGTAACATCATTTCTATCTGAGAATGCACGATCAAGAACTCAGAGGGCAAAAGAAACATCGGGTTTTTTGAAAGAAGAATCTAATAAATATAAGCAAGAAATACAAATTATTGAAAGTAAATTAGCTGAATATAAAGATAAATATAGCCAAAGTCTTCCTGAGCTTCTTCCTGTTAGCTTGTCATCAATTACTAGAATTGAAAATGACTTACAGCAGTTAAGACTGCAACTAAAAATGCTAGGTGAGCGTAAATCTAGTCTTCGTTCACAATTAGCAATGACTAATGTTGTTTTATCTGTACCAGGAAAAAATAGGCAAACCGCTCCTATATCATTACCTGGATTAAAGGCTGAATATTCTAGGTTGTTAAGTAGGTATTCAGAATCTCATCCTGATGTGAAAGCCATAAAGCGAAAAATATCGAACTTTAAAAAAACAGATAATACTTCAACAAATTTGCAAGGAAGTGGTAATAATCCAATATATTTTCAGTTAACAAGTGAATTACAATTGGCAAATGTTGAGATAGGAAATATAAAAAAATTACAGAAGGAACTCGTTAATTCATTAAAAAAACTTGAGCTAAATGTTTCTCAGACTCACCAAGTTGAACGTGGCTACAATGATTTGTTGAGAGATTTGCAGGGGCATCAGTCGAAGTATGATGATTTAAAGGCTAAGTATATGGATGCTAAAATAGCTCAAACATTAGAAGAAGAACAAAAGGCTGAAAAATTTTCTATTTTGGAACCGCCTAGAATACCAAGAAACCCAGATAAACCTGATCGGTTAAAGATATTATTTATAGGATTTATTTTATCTCTTTGTGGAGGATTAGGTTTTGGCTATCTTATAGAGATAATGAGGGGGGGTATTAGAGGGCAGAGAGCTTTATATAAAGTCACTGGAGTTGAACCTTTAGTTGTTATCCCTTATATAGTTACTGAAGAAGATATAACAGAAGCACATAGAAATAAAATTAACTTTTTCATTCTTGGGGGGTTGATTTTTATAGGAATGGTCGTAGCTGTTCATATTTTATACATGAATTTAGATGTTTTATGGTTCAGATTGCTACATAAGTTAGAGTTGGTAGCATTGTCTTGATTTATTAAAATTATTATGTGGATGATCTAGCGGTTGAAATTATTTTAAACAGTATTTTTTAAAGATTATTTATGTATCAATTTAAATGATATATAGATATATGTAGGACATTTAACGTTTTTAAAAGTAGGTAGAGTAAAGATACAGAATGATTTCGGATAATAGTTGGTTTATATTTTATAAGCTATAGTTTAATAAATCAGGAAGTTTAATTTTAATAATTTTTATAACTTTACTTAGAATACATATTTTGTCTTGTATGTTAGTAGAGAAAATGAGTAGAAATACGCATAGTTGGAGGTGACGTGGATCGAATTGAAAAAGCAATGGAAAAAGCTCAACTCAATACAAAAAAGAGCTTTAAAAAAATGGCGCCTATCGGCAAATCATCTAATAAAGTTGAGATAGTTTATACACAGACGCAAGTTCAAGAGTTAAATCATGAGGAATTGATTCAACGTAGAATTATAGCGCAACAAAAATATTCGCCTGAAGCTTCAGTCTTTAAAATGTTACGAACAAAAGTTTTAAAGCAACTCCGAAAAAATAATTGGAATAGCCTTGCTGTAACTGGAGCTACTCAAGGTGCTGGGAAGTCAATGGTTGCAGTAAATCTTGCAATAGCAATGGCAATGGAAGTCAATCAAACTATATTATTAGTTGATTTAGATCTTAAATATCCCAAGATACATTGGTATTTTGATTTTCAAGTAAAAGTAGGGTTAAAAGACTATATTTTGTCTGATATTCCACTCTCTGATATATTAATAAACCCAGCTGGAATTGATCGGTTGGTCGTACTTCCTGGACGTGGTGAAGCCGCTGGGTCGTCAGAAATGGTGTCAGGTTTGAAAATGCAAGAGCTTGCAGATGAAATAAAAAAACGATATAAATCTCGAATAATTATTTTTGATATGCCTCCAGTTCTTGCTGCAGATGATGTTTTAGCAAGTATGGATTATTATGATTCTGTATTGCTAGTCGTGGAGGATGGTGGAAATACTGAAGCTGAAATCAAAAAATCAATACAAATGCTGTCTGGAACTAATCTTTTAGGGACAGTACTTAATAAAAGTGAAAACCCTCCTGATCATCAGAGTTATTATTAATAACAATTAGTGATAAGAGAAAAAAGACTGGTTTTTTTTAAAACAAATGCTCATAGGGTAATGGCGTTAAATAGTTTGTTGTTGTCTTGTCTGTATAAAGAGCTTTGTGGATAGATAGGCAATAAAGTTGAAGATCTAAAATGAGTTCAAGTATTTGAACTCATATATAAGAAAAGGTTACGATTTTTTTAGGCCGTTAAAACTATTTAGCTTTAAATATATATAATATTGTGATTTTATAAGTTGATACTAAAATTGAATTATGTACACAAGTTTTTTTGGGCTGGTTAAAAAGCCTTTTTCATTGACACCTGATCCTGAATTTCTATATTTAAGTTCTAATCATAAGAAAGCATTAACTGTATTAAAATATGGTTTAATGAGTCAGGCAGGATTTACAGTAATTACAGGTGCAATTGGTGCTGGGAAAACTACACTAGTACGACATATACTCAATACAATTGGTGAAGATTGTGATGTTGGGTTGATTTCAAATACGCACACTGCCTTTGGTGATTTATTAACATGGGTTCTTTCTGCATTTGGAGTAGAGCATGAATCTCGCGATAAAGCAGAACGATATCAAAAGTTTGTAAGATTTATAGAACAACAATATCAGAAGGGGCATCGCGTAATACTGATTGTTGACGAAGCACAAAATATGGATTTGCAAACACTAGAAGAGCTGCGATTGTTGTCTAATATAAATGTTGGTCAAGATGTGATGTTACAGATAGTTTTAGTCGGGCAACCAGAGTTGTTAAAAAAACTACAAGCACCAGAATTGATACAATTTGCGCAACGGGTATCTGTAGGCTATAACTTAAATCCGTTGAATCTTGAAGAAACTAAGAAATATATTTATTATCGTTTATTAATTGCAGGAGGGAGTACTCAACTATTTACACCTTCTGCTTGCTTAGCTATCTATTATTTTACGGCTGGAGTTCCTAGGCTAATAAATAATATTTGTGATTTATCATTATTATATGGCTTTGCCGAAGATGAAAAGATTGTATCTCTTCAAACGGTAATTGAAGTTATTAAAGAAAAAAAATTGGGTGGGATTACTCCCATTATTTCCCATAAAGGTGAAATATTTGAAAAAATTAGAAAAAGTATTATGAGTGAAAATAGTATAGACCTTGCTAAAGTTTAACTGAGTTGGAGTTGGAGTTAAATTTATTTTAGTAGATTTATTGCCTTTAGTCAGGAACATACTCAGGTATCTTTTCATTTATCGATGAAATGAATTTTTGTAACCTCTCATCTGCATTTTCTACAGTTTCATTAGCACTTAACGTTGTTGTTAGTCGGATTAAAGCACCATCAGTTCTTTTATATTGGAATGCACCGATAAATGTGTTCCATTTTAAAGCATATTCATTGGCAATATCCTTTCCTCTTTGTCTATACCAATAATAAACTAATTGTTGTATTTTATCTTTTGAAATAATAACACGATTAAATTCAATGCCCTTGAAACTAGACTCACTGATATCTGTAATTAACCAACCACCACCAGGAATACATAGTTTAGGTGAATGAGGTACGGCGCCATGTTTTTGAGTTTGATAATAAGCAATATAAAAATTAACTTGAGATGTTTTGCTAGGGTTGTTGAAATTCATTAAAACATAATCTGATAAGCCTAGGAAATCAATTGTGTTCTGATCCATATTGACTGATACGCCTGACCAACCGGATAACTGTGATGGAAACTCATTAAAACTTTTACGGTCAGGTATGATATCTTCAATTTCACCAAGCGGTTTAATTGCGATAATTGTAATAGTGAGTAGAAGCAATACACTTATTAAGGGTGAATAATTAGGTGTAGTACTTATTAAAGTAGCCTCTTGAGCTTCAGGAGCAGGTACAATTAAGCCAAACACACTTTCCCAGCCTCTTTCTTTTCGTTCAGTCCAAGACAGTAACCACATCACAAAAAATAAAATGATAAAACATGCCATAAAAACGATCCATCCTTCAAAATCATGAATGAATCCCTCGGCCATCGTTATTCCCCAATTGTCGACTAAAAGTCCAATTATACCAATTCTAAAACTATTCATTAAAACAGTAACAGGAATAGATGTTAAAAATAAAATAGCGCGCTTCCAAAAAGTAACTTGATACATATACGCACAGATGAAAGCTAAACTCATCAGCGGGAATAAATATCTAAGTCCACTACAAGCTTCAACTACTTGTAATTTGTAGTTACCTAAATCAATTACATTGCCTTCTAAAAAAACAGGAATCTCACAAGCTCTAATAAAAGAAACACCTAGCTGGGAAGAGATGAGTTGTAGTTTAGATGTTAAACCTGCTTGTACTACGGGAGGTAAAGGAAAGGAAAAAACGAGTAACAATAAAGGGACTAATAATAACCGTGTAACTTTAAAGCCGCCAATAGAAAGGGCTATAGCAATTAAAAGAAAAATAAATGAAAATCTAAGTAAAGAATAGACATCACCAACAATGCCAATAAAATAGATTGTTAATGCAAAAAAACTCATTGCAAAACCAAAATACGAAGGATTAAACTTAATAGATAAAATCAAATCCTTTTGTAGCCAGATAAAATATAAAGCAACAAAAGGTAGCATGTAACCATGGCTGTATTCTTCCTTACTATCCCAGATATCAATAAGATCAGAAAAAACATTCCAATATAAACTTAATACTAGAATAAAGGATAATAAAATAAAGAAATAATTTTTATTTATAAATGTATTCAAAATCTACATTCTCCTAGAAACTAGTCTATTTATAATAAATGATTGAATATAATGCGCTATCATATTAATCGCTAATAAATTGTTTTATAACAGAAATCAGTTTACTTGAAACTTCTTTTAAATCTTTTTTGACAGATAGAGTTTTTTGATTAACTAAATTATTTATTGTGAGTAATAATTCATTTTCATTATTAACTACATAAATATTTTCAAAATTTGAAAAATGTTTTGATGTTGCAAGTTGATGATCATTACGATGTTCGCCATTACAAGCAAGTCTAGGTAATATTATTAGTAACTTTCCATGTTCTAAAGCACTAATAATGGTCCCCATTCCAGCATGGGCAATAATTAAATCAGCATTTGTAAAATGTTCATTATAATTATCTGGGGATATAGTTTGTGAAAAATCAATGTTTTTTGGTGTATAACCAGACTTTCCAATTTGAGCGAAAATTTTCTGTCCGATATAATTAGTTTCTGCCCATTGATCAATTGTTTTTATTAATCGATCAAAAGGAAGTTGTGATCCAACAGTAACAAAAATCATAAAACAGCACCATAAAAATGAGGGCCTTTAGGTTTTGCCAAATGTTCCCATTGAGTCAACCATAAGTCAGCATATGGTCTAACTTTGATACCACTTAAAGACATGTTTTCGGCGTTAGCTAAACTATCTAACCAAATGGTTTTTATATTTAGTTTTTTTGCAAAAAAAAGAGCAAAAAAACCAACAGAGGCTCCTGTTGTAATGACTACATCAGGGCGTGTTTTTATTAATAACCATAAAACAGAAACAGCTTGCCAAATTAAACGAAATTTATTCCACATTGATGCATCAGGAAGCGAATAAAATATCTCATTTGGTACAAATTGGGCATAACCACTATCTGTCGATGCATAATATTTAATGACCCCTTCAAAAGCTGGTTCGAGACGGCGCATTTGTTTCCAATGTCCACCACAAGATGAAATAAACAGAGCTTTTTTATTTTTTTTACTTCTATTTGAATCATCTCTTTCCCATTTTGTTTGTTTAGTCAAATATTGATATTTTGCTCGTAGACGAGAAACAGTGTTAACTCCAAGGTATATAATAAGCTTGGGCCACAGCGTGAAATTAAATAAATGCCTTTTAACAACTCCTTGGTAATCTTTAGTTTCATTGACTAATAGATTAGGAAATTTATCTTTTAATTGATATCTACCAAGTCTAGAGCGAGTTTTGATTTTAATTAAGCTAAATAAATCATAAGGAGCAGTAACAAGAGAAAAATTTCCCTTTGTAATCATCCGTTCATTTTCATTAAATAAGCATCTTACATAACCATCATCAGCAATAATATCAGGGAATTCACCAAATCGTGATCGACCTTTTTCAGATAATGCATAGATTCCACTACCGATCATGCCAGCTTTACAGTAAGGTAAGGATAACCAGATATCATAAAAAGCTTTAACAAAAAAAGAGCTATTAGAAAAGTCCATTTTGGCTTCAACAGAGCCAGCCAGACAATTTTTATTAGAGAATAGTTTAATAATAGCCTCAATAGAATTAATATTTAAAATAATATCTGCATCTAAATAGATTCTTGGGTAGCTATTAGCAATTTTTTCACCCTCATTAATAGCATTGGTTTTTGAGGCAATATCGGTATCAATACAAATTACTATAGGTTCAAATGATTTAACGATAGAGACAGTATTATCTATACAATTATTACAAATAACAATAATCTGTAGCTCATGATACTTTGAAGTATATTCTAATAATGGTTCTAAACATTTAGAAATATAAAACTCTTCATTATGAGCAGGAATAATAATTGAAGTCATAGTTTATTTCCTTCTTTTTAGTTTGAGAGAGGGTTTTTCAATAAGCCCCCAAGAAAAAATGGAAAGAAAAAGAGTAACAGGAACAGAATAGTTAAATAATTCAAGAGGAGTGATTTTATCAAATAATGTAACTATAATTTGCTGAACAGGAAATGCATATATATAGAGACCATAAGAATAATCTCCTAATTTATTAAATGTTCTAATGGCACCTTTTGGTACATAAGCTATATAAATAACTATATAAGGGAATAAAACATAGTAAAAAAACTTAAAATAATGAGGTTCAAAAAAAATAACTAATAAAAATAATAGAAAAAGTATACCTAAAAAAATAAAAAAATTTATTGGGATAATATGGCCATAAATGTATAGCAATGACCCTGAGAAAAAAAGAATAGATAAATAAAATAAATGATAAAAAAATAAGATATCAATATCTAAAATAAATTCATTATAAAAAAAATATATGAGAGATATCGAGTATATTCCTAGTATGATGAAATCAGCTCTTTTTTTGAAAATAAAAAAACTTCCTCCAAGTATAAGGTACATTCTCAATTCCCAGGGTAGAGACCATAATGAGCCATTAACAACGTTTGGATATGGGTTATCAATAAAAACAGAAGGTAAAAAATATACTACACTTTTAATGATTAATACTGAATTAGTTATAAAATAGTTATAGATTTGTGAGTCAGAAAAATATTCGGTAAGTGATAACTTTGTTTCAGTAACTCCACATAGAATGACAACAAATATAGCGGAGACAATTAATGCTGGAAATATTCTGAGAATACGCGATAGAAAAAAATCTAAAATATTTCTATTTCTTATTAAGCTACCTGTAACTAAAAAACCACTTGTGACAAAAAAAATATGAACAGCTATTTCTCCAAGGCTAATTCCAATAGTTTTTTCAAATGGTTCTAAAGCAGTTTTGCCTAGGGAAAGCGGGTAGCTATGACTAAGAATTACCGCCAAAGCAGAAATAAACCTTATTAAGTTAAAGTTATTATTTCTTCCAAGTGAAATAAAATAATCTAAATTTTTCATTATTAAGTAAATGCTTTAAAAGTTTATTTGTTTCTTAGTTTTATTTGGTTTTAATAGAGGTAATTGTTTTAATATAGGTTGGTATATAATAAATATTACCTAATGGTAAGAAGAAAATATTATCGATTATACGAATGGAAGTAATTTTACTATTAAATTACCCCATATTTTAGCATCAGTAATATTAATTTTAACTAAGCTTGCTATCGCCCGAAATGAAAATGCTAAAAGTAGTAATATTATAGATAATAAATACTCAATATAATTGAAATTAGATTTAAAATATATTAATTTTGAGCGATATAAAAAAAATAATTTTTTTTCATTAGTTAGGGTACGGCTTCCAAAATGAGTAATTTGAGAGCTATTTGTAATTAAAGGGGTGGCTCCTATTTTTCTTGCTCTTTTACACAAATCAATTTCTTCGCTATACATGAAATAACGAGGATCAAACCCTTTGAGTTTTTTCCAAAGAATATTTTTTATAAGGAAAAAACAACCGGAAACGGCATCTACTTTGGTTTTATACTCCCAGTTGAAGTCAACGTACTTATCTGGATTAAAGATTGCACTGTTTGGGAAAAGACGCGTTAAAAAAAAAGCCCAATACGTAAGTCCTAATAAAGATGGTTCTCGCCATGCGTTCATATTATCGCAGATGCCCGTATCATTTATAGTAAGCCCACCATATATGCCAGCTTCTTCATTTTTATCTGCAAAATCGATTAGATTATTAATACTATTATCAAATAATTGAATGTCGGGATTTAAAAGTAATATGTATTTACAAGAAATATTTGTTAATCCTAAGTTACATGCTCTTCCAAAGCCAATATTTTCATTACTAATTATAATCTTTATATTATCTAGTTTTAAGTTTCTAATAAAAGAAATTGAATTATCTTTTGAACAATTATCCACTACGATATATTCAACATGATATGAATTGAAGTTCATAGCGTTTATTTTTTCAATATTATCTGCTATATCTTGCCCACAATTATAATTGACAAATAAAATAACTAAATTTTCTTTCATTCTTGAATTTGTCCGTAATTTTTTGTAGTTATTTTTTTAATTACTTTTGCAGGATTTCCAGCAACTAAAGAGTTGCTTTCAATGTTTTTTGTAACAACTGAACCAGCAGCAACAAGAACCTCATCACCAATTTCAATTCCAGGTAGAATTATTGAATTACATCCTATAAAACATTTTTTTCCAATAATGGTTTTACAATATGATTTATTGTTTGGGAAATCATGAGTTAATATTACAGCACCAAATGACACATAAGAATACTCATTAATAACAATTCCTGCGGGATTGGTTTTATCTAGTTTTGCTTTAAGAGATATTCGGCAGGTCTTATCAATAGACATTCCATATACTTTGTTATAATAAATGTTCATTGCATGTAATAGCCAATGTCTAAAGGATATTATTAATTTGTAGATGCTTTCATTTGACAATATTTTTATTCTCATAATTTTCTTTGTTTATTTCCTTAAACAACCAAGATGAAGCCCCCAGAAGAAAGTACATTAGAGGTTGGAGTTTATCAAAAAAATCTACAGTAAAACCTACAAAGATTATTGAAATTATAAGTAATCTAAATCCCAACAATATTACGTTGTTTGTATCATTAACTGTAGATTCAAAGTACGTTTTTTTCAATAATTTAATAAAAAAATAGGATAAAAATATAGTTGATAAAGCCCCATATTGTAACATATTAAGTAGCCAATAGGAGTCTACACTTGATGCGAACCATTCTGGGTGAGTGAAGTCGTTGTACCCGATACCAAAAAATAAATTATTTGCAATATCATCTAAAGTGTATTCCCATTGTAATATTCTGTAATAAGCAGTTTGTGGATTTAATGTAATACTCGTCGCAATAAATTTAATGACTCCTCTATTTGACCCAAAGTGGATAATAACAAGTAAAGTATAAAAGGAAGTAATAATAATTTTTCGAAGATTTCCTATTTTATATTGATTTTTATACCACCATCTAAGTGCGATTTGAATAATAATAACGCTTATGCCAGCAGATGTTAAAGCTATGAATACAGCAACGATAAGTCCAGACATTTTTTTAAATAAATGAATGGTTTTTTTCTTAGCTTCTAAACTATATAGTGAAATAAAAATTGGAATAATAAATGTGGCTGAAATGGAATACAAAATTGGGTGGGAAAAAACTGAAGTTGTTCTTGTGAACCCTAGTCTTATGTATGATTCACTATATAAATTTTCAGCAAGCTGTTTATGTCCTGTTATTTTCTCAAAAAAGCTATGGATTATTTTATTTCCAGTGAAAAACTCTATTAAAGAAGGTAACATTATTATTATATACAAGGATGCTAAAAGATATATTTTTTTCTTTAAGCTTTCTATATCTCTAATGAACATAACACCCATAAGGTAGCTAATACAAACTTCTAAATATAAAATTCCAGAAGTTTTTAAAGCAAATTCAAACCCATGGTTGACTATTAAAGAGATAAATGTAAAGAGAATATAGTAATTTAATATTGTGCAGCCATCATCTTTTTTTTGCTTACCAGCTATATACTTTATAAATCCAATAATAAGAAGAACCCTATATGGTTCTAACCTTAATCCTCCCCAATTAAAAAAGACTTCGAGAGGAATAAAAAAACTTATTATATATAAATTACAAAGCATTTTTAATTTTTAATTGTTTGAAATTTTTCAACATACCAATATAACTTAATATTACTATAAAAATACTTGTAACTAATGTGCCAATAGCAACACCAATTATTTTATAATCGGTAATTAAAATTAAATTAAGAATAGTATTAAGTATCACTGCACCAATGAGTATTTTATTAACTATATGTATTTTATTCATTGCAATTAATGCATAGCCAGGTAAAGATGCAAGGGACTTAACCCCATAAGCAGCAATTAGGATATATGCACAATCTAATGCAGATGAATACTGATCCCCAAATAAAGTGATTATATGCTCTGATAGGAAAACCATAATAATTACAAAAAATGAAATAAATATAATGGTTTTATAAAAAAAACCTTTAATCTCGTTAATAAAATCTACTATTGTATTTTTTTTAAAACTCTTAATTATTTGTGGTGATACTAGAGCATCATAAACTGACATGGCTAATAAAATAATTAACGTTACTCTTGATGCAACTGAATAGTCTGCAGTCCAATTTCCTTCTAACATGGCACCTATTATCAAGATGTCTAGCCATAGAAGAGCAAATGTTATGAGAGAGTGAGGTAAATATTTTAAACCTTTTTGTAAGAAAAAAAATGAATACCTGGGTTTAAAATAAGATCCCTTAAAACGTATTATTTTTTTTGAGGTAATTAAAAATGAGGTTAGCATTACTATTACACTTGAAACTAGGTACATTTTAGTAATATGAGTAAGGCTAAAATTTTGTTCAATTAATAAGATTATTAGCATAAAAAAAGGAAAGCTGACACTACTAAGAAATAATGAATTATTTGAATTACCAGATGCTTTTTCAAAAGCTGAAATTAATAAATAAATTGATTGGGGAATGACAGCGATAAAGACTATTATATTTTGCTCTATCCCGTGCCCAAAACCAAACCCAAGTCCAAACCCATTTTTAATAAGATATTGATAAAGTGAATATGCAGCTGCGAGGAATGCTAATAAGACTATGGAGCATTGAAATACTAAATAAATGCTTTGTTGGAAAAAAAAGTTTATTTTTTTTTTAATATTTTCGCCAGGTATAGTCGATAATAAAAATGTATCCATACCTACTCTTGAAAGTAAACTAATACCTACTATTAAAGTTATAATAAGCTGATAACTTCCAAACTCCTCTTTAACCATGTTTTTGGCTATAAAAACAGTTAATATAAAATTCACTAGGGCTCCTGAAAATCTTAATATTAAGCCTTTAATACCTCTTTTAAACATTGTGTTTTATCCTGACTAGAATTATATGCTGGCTATCTTGTTGGACACTATTAATCAATAGTATGTATTGTTTTTTTTATAGGAAAATTGAAATTTAATGACAATGGTAAGAAATTAGATAGGCGTTCTTTATTGATCATTTTTTTATGATTTTAATTTATTATTAAAGTATATTATCTTAAGGAATATAGTTACATTATTTCTATATTTTGGGGAGTATAGGTAATCAAAAACCTTCTGTTTTTATATTTATTTCATGTATTTGTATTTCGTTAGCTGGGATGTCAGGATTATTTAATTTTAATAAGCATTATTTAATCAATAGTGCTGTGTCATATGCTTCAGTAATATTCAGTGTGCAGAGATCGTTACTCATTTTTGTTCTTTGATGTAGATTTAAAGTTTATTTTATAGATAGTTAGGGCTAGTTGCTTATTATTTATGCGAAGAGTCTTATTTAAGTCACATTGTAACGATTGATTATGAATGAAAATTGAATGATTTCTACTTTTTAGGTTATAAGTATTTCAAGTAGAGGGGGAATAAGTAAGTGTGCTAAGAAGAGAACAATTTTTGGTTTTTAAAATATGTGTTGATGAACCACTCAAGGTTGTGTGCTATGGAGTTATGTGAAGCTCTTTTCTAAACATCCAAAATATAACAAGAAAAGAAGGAGGGAGATACTTACTTTACCTAACCATAGCACAGAGAGAGTTTATATTTTTCCTGCTGAAATCAATTAAATAAATAACTTGGACCGTTAAGCATAAACTCTTCGTTGATTCTTTTTTTAGTCGATTTATTGTGAACTTCACCATAGGTGGCATTAATAAAACCCAGCATACTGTTTAATCTTTTCATGAATAATATCTGGCTATCTTCTGACATATCATCTATATCTAAATTTAAAACATTTTTTGATAATTCACTCTCTTCGAAAAGATAGTGATGAGCTATATTCCCTGCTAATAGATTAATTATATCTACTCCTTTATTTTTTGTTCCTAGTGTTATTCTTGCACCAATATTATTACCAATTTCATCCGGCGTGTACAAAAAATTACTTTGGATTTTTCCGCCCACTGAATCGTATATTGCGAGACCGTGCCAAGTAAAAGACATAACAACATTATCTTGGAGTAGAAAATCATAGAAAGGGCCATCAAAAAAACCGATGCCTTGTAGTTCTCCAGGATAGGGGTTACCTTTTTTATCTCTGTTTAAAATAATATTTCCTACGACCGATGAATCCGTTAGATCCACTCCGTTATAAGAAAAACCTTGAATACCATCATCATGATTAACGTTAACGACATAATTGTTTTTTATAACATTATATTTAACAATTGTGTTACTTGAAATGAGTCTTATTCCATCTTTTGAAAAATCTGTAACTACATTTCCTTCAACTATTGATCCGGGGGCTGCTGCTGATATTCCAAATTCTGTTGTTTGGATGTAATTATTTCGAACACGTAGGTTTGTTGCCTTTCGTCCCAATAAGACGCCGATCTTTGCCAGTTTCCAATCTCCAGAACTTAGTGTTTCAGGAGGGGTTGAAGAAGTAAATATATGAGAATTTACTAATTCGACATTGCTTGTGGGGCCTTGATTGCCATTATCACCTAGAACTACAATATAATTTGTTCTAATTGCCTTATTAGAAAATTCAGGACTAATTGTTAATCCACTGAATTTCCAGTTTTTAACAGATATTAATTCGAGTTCGGCAAGCTTGGGATCTTCACCATTTTCTGATATTACAGTTATTTTTCTGTCATTAAATGCATTTTTAATTTGTACATGACCATGAAACCCAGATCGTAATACAATTGTGTCACCAGAATGAATAGGAGAACCTTGGTTTATGATATTTCCATTTTTGTCTTTAGTTTCAATCAAATTATTCTTGACGACTTCTTCAAGTGTTTTCCATGGAAAGTCAGATGATCCCGGGTTATCCATGCTTCCATTAATAGGATCAACATAAAAGGAATTGCCCCGTCTTCGATCTCTGCGTCCACCTGCTGATGGGTTTGAAGAGATTTCTTTGTTGATTAAATCTACTTCTGATACTTCTATTACTTCAGAAGGGGGATGTTGAGTTTGAGTATAACACCCAACTACCAAAGCAATAATACATGCTAATAAGAAATTAATTTTTTTCATAATAATTATATTATTTGGTTGAAAAATAGCCAAAAATTAACTTAAGTTTGGATTCATTAGTCATGAAAAAGACATGAATAAATTAAAACTAAAAGAAGTTTTCTTCTTTTTATTATAGAAAATAAGTCAAAAAGTGAGTAGAAAACTATTAGTTAAACAAGTATTGTTATTTAAGACATATGACTACAATAGATCTTTATCAAGTTTTTTTCTACTGTACTTAGGTATAACATGAGTACTTTTGTTATAAAATTGTTGGTTAATTCTCATTTTTGTTGATAAATTTAATTCTGATTTCATAGTTCTAGTTTTAAAACCGGTATTTTCTCTATAATTTATATTTGTTCAAAAATGAGAATAATTAATTATTTTACTTGGATCTTTTGTTTAACGATTCTTTCTTGGTATTTGCTGTTCGTTGTGACAAACGAACAGTTTACCATTATTCGTTTAGGTAGTTATATTGCACCATGGATATTAGGTGTAATGCTAATTTTATTTGTTGTATCCATTCATTATAATAAAATACTATTAGCCTTCTTTACACTTCTGTTGCTTTTATTCATTGGATACCTATATATACCGCTTTTTACACCTTCACAAATAACAATTTCTGAGAGTCAACCAGTCTACAAAGTGATGACATTTAGTAAAATGGGACGAAATCATGATATTGCCTCAGTTTCGAGAGCTATCCTTAAAGAAAAGCCAGATATTTTGTTTATACAAGAGATCTCTGATTCTGATGTATATGCTCTAAAGGATATTTTATCTAAGAGTTATACTACTCGCCTTTTTTTCTATAATGATAAACATATTGGTTTGATATTAAGCTCTTACCCTATTGTAACTCATGAAACAGATGGTTCAAAAATATCCTCAATAATAATCGAAATGCCAGAGAGAAAAATTCGGGTATGGAATGTACATTTAAAAAAATCTTTCTTTAGCACGACCAAACAATATAAAGCTGTTGAAGAAATGGCAGACCAAGTATCCAATGAAACATTACCTATTATAATTGCTGGAGATTTTAATGCCACAGGTATAAATTATCCTTGTAAATTACTAAAAAAACATCTTAAAGATGCTTTTGAAGAATCTGGTTTTGGTTTTGGATTTACTTTTCCATCTTCTGTTAGGCGTTTAGGTTTATTAACTCCATTTATTCGGATTGATCATATTTTTTTTAGCACACATTTTAATTCACATTCTACTTATGTTGCTGCTGATAATGGAGGGGCTGACCATTATCCAGTTGTTACTTTATTATCTTTTAAAAATTAGATGCTTATTCCTAATTCTAAGGGAAGTAGTATACTGTACTAGTTTATTACACATCACAGATATTTGTCTTGTCCATTTTTTATAGTGTGAGTAGTAAACTAACAGAGAGATTTGTTATCAAAAGAAATAGCCATCAGTATGTTTTATTTCGACGTATTATTACCTCAGTTTTGGTTTTATAGAATAGCTTTTATTAGAATATGTTCTATTATTAAACTGTACTGATGATACGTGCTAGAAAAACTGTTTACCTCTTTGTTTTTCTAGAGATAAAAGGTGAATTTTGAAAATAAATTAGATGGTCACACATTATATCTATGATCGGTTATTACTGAATAAATAAGGGTTTGTATGAGAAATAAAAATAAATTACTTTTGTTGGCGTGTGCTTTAATTTTACAGGGCTGTGGTGATTCAAGTGACCGATCAAAAGAATATTTAACAAGTGCAAAATCTTATTATGAAAAAGAAAATTATGACAAAGCAAAGTTAGAATTAAAAAATGCATTGCAAATTAATGGGAAACTGGGCGAAGCCTATTATTATTTGGCATTAGTTCATGAAAAACAACAAAGTTGGAAAGAAATGTACGCCAGTCTTTCACAAGCCATAGATCTTAATCCAGAAAACCATGATGCAAAATTAAAATTAGCAAAGTTATATTTATTATCTGGAGATGTAAGTAAAGCAGAAATAGAAATAAATTCATTATTAATTACTAAGGCTGATAATCCAGACGTTATTGCCTTAAATGGAGCTGTTTTATTGAAGCAGGGAGATACTCAAGCTGCTTTGACAGAAGCTGAAAAAGCTTTAGTCATTGATCCAAGCCATATTGATGCACTTGGGTTAATGGTCGGTGTTTTTTTAACACAAGAAGATTATGCTAATGCAGAGAAAAAAATAAATGATGCATTAGAAAAAAATTCAGATGAACTAACATTATACCTTCTTAAATTACGAGTTCATTTGAAGAGAGAAGATATTGCACTTGTTGAGCAGGATTATCAGGAAATAATTAAGCGGTTTCCTTCCAGGCTTGATTTTTCTTATGCGTTAGCTAAATTTTATGTCAATATTCAGCGAAATACTGATGCATATGATTTGCTACAGGATGTAGTAGAAAAAAATGGTGATCAATTAGAACCTAAGTTGATTTTAGTAGATTTTTTGTTACAAAAAGATATTAAAAATGCAGAAGCTACTTTAAATAAATTCATTAAAAATAACCCTTCTGAAATGGGGTTGCATTTCAAGCTTGCTAACTTATATGTTTTACAAAAAAAAGAGGGTGAGGCAAAAAAACCACTGAGATGGATAGTAGAGCATAGTAGTGATAATAAAGATAAGATAAAGGCAAAATCTATTTTAGCTAGATTTGCTATACAAGAAGGTGATAATTCTGGTGCTTTAACCTTTGTTGAAGATATATTGAACATTGACAAAAGAAATTATGATGCGTTGTTATTAAAAGCCCGGATAAGCCTTATTGATGGATCAACTGATGATGCTATTACTGATTTACGCAGTATTTTGAGAGATTATTCAAAATCTGATGAAGCAATGGTGTTACTTGGTCAAGCTTTCCTTATAAAAGAGTCGCCTGAACTAGCAGAAGAAAATTTTAGAAAAGCTCTGGAGTTAAATCCAGGGAATTTTTCTGCGGTAATGCCTGTCGTTTCTCGTATGATAGAAAGTCAAGATGTTGGGCGTGCTGAAGAGTTGTTGAAAAATGCACTTAAAATAAAACCAAATCATACGGGTGCTATGCAAGCTCTTGCTAAACTTCGGTTATTAAAGAAGGATTGGGAAGGCTCACAAAAGGTAGTTGACCTAATCGCAGCTCAGCCGAAAGGTAAGAGCTTTGCAAATTATTTAAGTGGTAAAATTTCTCATGGTCAGGGTCATTATGAAGAAGCTATAAGTAGATATAAGCTTACTTTAGCTGATGCACCAACATTATCTGATGCTTTAAAAAGTATGATTATTTGCTATGAAGAATTAAAGCAACGAAAAAAAATGCATACTTATCTTGATGAATTCATAAAAAAGAATCCAACACTTTCTTATCCTCTTTTATACAAAGG
Source organism: Methylococcales bacterium (assembly GCA_023145835.1). Taxonomy (GTDB): domain Bacteria; phylum Pseudomonadota; class Gammaproteobacteria; order Methylococcales; family Methylomonadaceae; genus QPIN01. The sequence continues at coordinate 9,255 of JAGLDH010000113.1, read as the reverse complement.
TCAGTTACTTAGTTTAGATAAGAATTGGAGTAAAGCCATCAATGTTTTAAATAAAGGTGCTGAGCAGTGGCCAGAGGTTTATCAGTTTTATGAGTCGATAGCCCATATTCATATAAATCAGAACGAGAAAGCCAAAGCTATTGACGTTTATAACCTAGGATTGAAAAAAATACCAGATAATATGCAATTAGGGCTATTATTGGCATCAGTTTATGAATCTCAAGTTGATTATGATAACGCTATCAAAGTATATGAAAGAATTGTAGAAAAGCACTCTAATGCAGATGTTGCTGTTAATAATTTAGTGTCTTTATGGATAGATCATTCTTCAGAAAAAATAGATTTAGAGCGAGCTGTAGAATTAGCTAGGCGTTTTGAAACGTCTAAACATCCTTATTTTTTAGATACGTATGGGTGGGCATTATTGCAAAATGGAAATGTAAAAGAGGCTGTGAAAGTGATAGAGCGAGTTATTTCAAAAGAGCCTAATGTTGCTGTATTTAATTATCATTTAGGTGTTGCTCATTATAAATCTGAAAATATTTCAGAAGCCATCAGGTTCTTGGAGAAAGCATTAAAGATAGAAGGTAGTCAACAAGAGCAATTTGTTGAAAAAGAGGTGGCAGAGGTGTTACTGAAAAAACTTAGCGCTACGGTTGAATAAATTAAATGTATAGAGTTATTCACCATTATAGCTCTGAATTTTTTTAAAATTTAGAGCATTTTAGAGTAGGTTTTGGTATATTTTGAATCCGTCATGAATCTAAGGTGATTTTGTTTGAAAAGTCACATTAGTCATTTAATTATTGCATCAGAAAGTAAGGTATCGATGCATAATTGGGTATATTCACTAGGATTAATATATCCTGTCATATTACTTAGAAATATTTCTGAAATAAATATCGTTGTTGAAAAACTCAAATATGATAAAAATATTTTGTTAGTCCTTGATGCTTCATTGATTAATGAAGCACAGCAATTATCTCATTTTTGTCAATATATTAAGAAAGTTATTGTAGTCGGTAAAGCTTATACTCCTAGACAACAAATTCAATTTATATTTGATGGTGCGTGTGGTTATTCAGAAAAATAATTGACCAGGAATTGATATTACGTGCAATTGAAGCTGTTTTAAATGATGAAATCTGGTTAGAGCGTCAACTAATACCTCAAGTACTCAAGGGCGTTATTGCTCAACAATATCTAATAAAAAATAAAGATAAATTAGGTGGGCAGACGTTTAAAGCTCTTTCTGTGCTTACTCAACGTGAAATAGAAGTTATTGAACATATATATAGAGGGGAAGATAACTTAACAATTTCAAATACATTGAATATTAGTATTCGGACTGTAAAAGCACATTTGACCGCAATTTTTAGAAAACTTCACGTTCAAGACCGTTTTCAGCTAGTGGTTTTTTTAAAAGATTTGCATGTTGATCATTTATCAAAAGATCAACTCTCTATGGGAATAATGGACTAGGCTATATTTTTAAAAGTGATTTGATTGACTCTAAATATCCTGCACCTTGGATTGAGAGATTTTTTTGTTTTTATTTATTTTGGTTTCTTCTCTTCAAGGTTTTTTAAAATTTCTTCTAGAGGAACAAGGTTCATTCTAACTCTAAATAAAACATCATGATTATGCAATAAACCATAGCAGTCATACGTTCGCAACATTATATTTGTTTGGTTTAAAGTATTATTCTCTGTTTCTGGGTGTTGTTTAACTAGAATATAAAGTTTGTCATCATTTTTTAAACGCTTTAAATACTGTCTGTCAACTGATATTTCATGGGATGTATAAACCATAGGGTTTCGTTTGAAATCATGCTTTTCTAGTTGAGCTTTTTCTAATAATGCACCTGATGTTAAACTACATGGAAAAATTTCTGGATAATTTTCAGTGTGGCTGAGTTCATCAAAATAATCAGATTGTTCGGCTAGCGAGCCTGAAAGGAAATTCTTAACATTGCCATTATTCAAAAATTTTCTCTTAAGAAAAAAATCGGTACCTGGAATGATGGATTTATCAGGAATGACATTTAGGTTAGGCAGTTTGTTAAATGTAGCATCTTCTAAAAATAGGGGGATTTGAGTTTCTTTTTTGAACCCTAATAATATTGTTTTCCCACCTGATTTTATAGCAATACGATTACCTAGCGTTAAATGAGGAATAGTCTTTATTAACGTTTTTTTAATGTCTAATTGAAAAGTAGTTGCTGGTCTTAGTGCATTTACAAACGTGATTTGGTAGTTACTAAAACGCAAATTGTTTTCAGAAATAATTTGGTTTTCATGATGAGCAGCTCTATACAGCCTCATTCGATATTCAATTAAAGTATTTAATTGATAGCCAAGGACGATGGGCCCCTTAAATGGGTTATGATTAATCTGTAACCATTTATGTTTATCATGGAAGAGATTAAAATCATCAGAGGCATTTCGAGCAACTTCAATATGGATTTGGTCAAATGTGAATGGTTGCTTTGTCATTAAGAATAGAGTGCTTGTTCAATTAAAGAAGGTGAAATGTTAGGTTCACTAATTGGTTTATCAAACCAAAACTTCATGGGATACTCATATCCCATTCCGTGCATATAATTATATAAGGCTTTTTTTAAGCCTCTACCTAACATATCATGATCTGTTGCAACTGGGTCGTGATAGTCAATATCATTTTCTGCAAACTGAATATCTCCATTAGGAATTAATTCTATATTATATTGTTCGGGATGCAACCCGATAGGGCTGTGGATAGTTGCAGCAAAACGGTGCCAATAAGCAGATTGAAAACAGTTATTTAACATGAGTTGGCGAACACGCTCTAAAGAATCCACCGTTTCTTGTTCTGTTTGGCTAGGGAAGCCATACATTAGATAGGCATGGACTAATATTTTTGCATTAGCAAAGTTTTTAGTCACACGCGCCACTTGTTCAACAGTGACTCCTTTTTTCATTAGTTTTAATAGTCTATCAGAAGCAACCTCTAAACCGCCACTAATTGCAATACAACCTGAGTCAGCAAGTAATTGGCATTTTTCTGCTGTAAAAGTCTTTTCAAAACGAATATTGCCCCACCAGCTAATTATAATATGTCGATCAATTAATTTTTTTGCCATTGCAAATAAAACTTTGGGAGGAGCTGCTTCATCGACAAAATGGAAGCCTGTTTCCCCCGTTTCAGAAATCAGTGTTTCAATTCGGTTTACAATAATTTCTGCACCTGCATCGTCATATTGACCAATATAGTTTAAGCTAATGTCACAAAAGCTACAGTGAGACCAATAACAGCCATGTGCGATCGTCAGTTTGTTCCATCGACCATCACTCCAGATACGATGCATGGGGTTAAGCATTTCACATAAGGATAAATACTTATCTAAAGGAAGCCCCTCATAGCTTGGAGTTCCTGTGTTTTTATGTGGAATATCATGTAGAGTCGAGTTAGTTGTAAAAACAACCTTATCTTCAACAGCTCTATAAGTACGGAATAAATTATCAATGGGGTGCTGTTTATTGATATGTTCAAGTAAAGTTAAAATCGGTCTTTCGCCATCATCAACAGTGATAAAATCTACAAATTCAAAAACCCGAGGGTCTTTTAAGGATCTTAGTTCTGTGTTAATAAAACCACCTCCTAGGATAACTTTTATTTTAGGGTTGTTTTTTTTACAGCATTTAGCAATTTTTAGTGCTCCCAACATATTTCCAGGGAAGGGGACTGTTAGGCCAACAACGGTAGGTTTTTCCTCTACTAAATAGAGATTGACTAGTGATTCGATTATTTCATCTGTATAAAGAGGAGCTTGATAAAGTTGATTGTATAAATCATCAAAAGATGAGTTTGATGCAGCAAGTTTTTCACCATAGCGAGAGACTTCAAAATTAGGATCAACACCTTCTTTAATAACAGTTGAAATATCATTAATGAATAAAGTTGCTAAATATTTAGCTTTGTCTTGTACTCCAAGGTTACCAAAAGCATCAATTAAAACGTTGCTAGATAACGCCTCCATTTGGTATAAACTTTCAAATTGAGGGCCTTCGGGCAAAAATGTTCGAGATACAATTCGTAAAGCAAGAGATGGGTTTTTTCCTTGAAGAAATTTAGTTGTTGGTTCTATACACTGTTTATAAGAAGTGTAATGAAGTAGAAAATTATAAATTGAATCAGGTAGATCATTATCATCAATATCAAGATAATTGTTTTCTATGGTTTGATAAATGTTTTTTAGGCCATTCTTTGTTAAAAAGGTAAGAAATAATTCTATGGCTAAGTCTCTTTGGGCAACTCTATACCCTTCTTTTTTGAGAAACCCTGTTAAATAGGCTGTTGCTGGATATGGAGTATTCAGCTGTGTCATTGGAGGAGTTATTAGGAGTATTTTCATGCAAAGTTAAGAATGCAAATTGAAGCGATGAATATACTAAAAAATGAGTTGTTAGGTCAAACTATTGACGTGTCTAAATCAACAATAGTAAAAGAAGTTTTTTAGGGGAAAGTATAAATTTTGAAAGAAACCCTTTTTTTAAAGAAAACTGATAGAAGGATGTTATTTTTATGTGGAGTCATAAAAAAATGTTAAGCATTTTTTTAGATTAGAAATTAATAATAAATCTCTGTAGAAGGCTATAATCATAATTAACATTCTAGAAAGATTTAGTTCCTTAAGAAACCACCAGTGTTATTATCTGGTGGTTGATATCGTATTCCATACTACGACCTGTCCATGTTATATATATCTTGAAGATAAAGTATTAATTAAGCTGTTTTTTTTCTAGAAAAACCAAGTAAACCAGCTAAGCCACTACCCATTAACCAAACAGCGGCAGGAACAGGAACAGCTGATACTGTTGATGACTGTAGATCAAAACCTGATGTTATGCTACCATTGTTTCGAAGAGAAACTTCAGGAAGTGTCGCATCAGCGGCCATAAGCAGACCAAAACCAGTTGAAGTAATTTCTGTAAAGAAAATATCAAGAGAATTACCTGATCCTACAACTTGTACTTCGCTAAATGTTACGCCTGCGCCTGGAATTGTAACATTGTTGACTGTTTGACTAACCGTACCTGGAAAACCTGGACCAAAATTAAAAGGTACTCCAAAAACACTGGATGGGAGGGCGCTGAACCCAACATTTATTAATGATAAAACAGGGTTTACTATATTAGGTATTGAAGATGTTCCTAATGCATCAAGAGTAAGTGATCCGTTTATACTTGTTATTGGTGTAGAGTCTAAAAGAACACTACCATTTAAATCTGAAAGATGGAGCGCATAAGTTCTTCCATTATTATCATCGAATAAGGGATTAAAGCCTTCGATATTTAAATTACCTTGTAGATTGACTGTACTTGCATTGGCAAAACTGCTTAATCCAAGTAATGTTGCTATAGCAATAGTTCGTGAAAATGAGATCATTATTTATTTCCTTTTAGTCAAGAGAAAAATTATCAAAGAAACGACATAATAGCAGTTAAAAAAACAAAAGATATTGTCCCAAAGTACTATGATGTAGGGCTCTGTACACCAAGTAGAATGCACGATACACGTATGTCGTTGATTTTAAATTTAGTGGTACTTGTAGTTTGTATAATCAAGTTAAATTAAATCAGAGGCTTACTTTGTATGTAAATTTCTTTGTGTACAAGATAGCTCTAGAGAATCAATTTTGTTGGATTATATTAAAAGTATAGGATAATAAAGTGATATTACTAGTCAGTGGGGTATCTAAATAGTTTCATGACTATTCGCAATTTTCTACTAATTTAGAAGAGGTTTTGTAAGCTATTGAAAAATACATATAAACATTGTACTTTTAATATTCAATGTCAATTTTTGCTCCATTTGAGGTAAAGAATATCAGTTGATTTTTACCAAATTATAGAATATCTCCTCGTTTGTTAAATTTTAATTAAATATAATCGTCTTTGGCTTAATAAAAAAATCCTTTTTTTACCATTTTCTGTGATTGATAAATGAAAATAATTATTTTACTAGCGTTTATTTTGGTGACTGGGTGTTCATCTAATCGAGTTCAACTTCAGCCTAAGGTTACTAACAACCAAACTGTTTCCTATGATAGAGGGGGCAGTAAATTGAATTCTCAATCTCTCTTAAAACCAGAGTTATCTGTTCTGGATTATTCTTCTGATGAAATAGTTATTGGCCTTACTGTCACTAACTCAACTATTAATCCCATTCTTTTTTCAGAAAAAAATTTAAACGTTAATCTGTTAGCCTCAGGAGAATTGCAAGCAGGTACAGTTTATAATTATGAACAAATGGCTGAGGAAGCTGTTGATAAGGGCTATGATACCGCGGTTCAAGTTGGCAATACTGCTGCGAGTATTGGCGTTGGGTTTATACCTTTTGGGCATGTTTTTTATTCTGTTGGCCGGCTGTTTTATTCTATAGGAAGCCAAAACACAGAGTCCCATGAAGAACGTATTGATAAGTTAACTTTTTCGCAAATGAATCGAAATTATTTGAGAAAGCAGACAATTAAACCTGGGGCACGTTATTCAGGTATTTTGAAAATTGGTTTTGATGATGATCTTGAGGTAGGGGATACTGTAATATTTAGTGTTTCTGGTGAGGATGAAGTTGAAAAATTTCAGTTTACTTGTGAGCAAGCTGAAGAAAAATAAAGAAGCAATGAGTTAAATAATGCCTCTGAAAACAGGGCATTATTTACTTTGAGAGCATACGGTGGATAAACTTCAGCGAATCTATTAATGTAAGAGGTGAGACCTAGAACGGAATATCATCATCAAAGTCTTCATACGAAGCCGCTGGGGGGCTATCTGGGAGTTGTTGATTGTTTTCTGATGATTGAGGTTTATTTGCAGGTGGTGGAGCACTTTGTTGAGGAGCATTATATCCACTAGTGCCAGCTTGGTTATCATTAAAACTACTCGTGCCTCCACTTTTGCTATCAAGCATTTGCATTTGCTCTGCGATAATTTCGGTTGTATATCTATCTTGACCATTTTGGTCTTGCCATTTGCGTGTACGGATACGCCCTTCTATATAAACCAAACTCCCTTTTCTTAGATATTCCCCCGCAACTTCAGCGACACGGTTAAAAAAAGTGACACGATGCCATTCTGTTTCATCACGACGTTCTCCTGTTTGTCTATCTTTCCAGCGACGTGTTGTTGCTAATCCGATATTAGTGACGGCGCCGCCGCTAGGCATGTATTTAACTTCTGGGTCTGCACCTAATCTTCCAATTAATGTTACTTTGTTAAGCATTGCTTGTCCTGTGTATAAGCAGTTTTCATTTATGATTATATTGAATTCTAAATCAATGTGCTTAAACTGTCACTTTTATATATTGTATCTCATGATCTTAGGTTTTGAATTGACCAACAGTTGTACGAAGTTGTTCGGCTAATTTTGAAAGAACTTTGCATGCTTCTGATGTGTTTTTTGCTCCCATAGAAGTCTCATTTGAAACCGCGCTAATATTATTAATATTACGATTAATTTCTTCTACGACAGAGGTTTGTTGTTCAGCTGCTCCTGCAATTTGGTTGTTCATATCACTGATAGTATCAATTCGTTCGCTGATTGCCGTAATTGATACTCCTGCAGAGGCAGCTTGTTCTACACTTGATGCGGCTTGTTTTTTACCATTATTCATCACACTAACGGCTTGTTTAGCACGATTTTGAAGGCGTTCAATAGTTTGTTGAATTTCAAGGGTTGAGTTTTGTGTCCGACTAGCAAGAGTTCTTACTTCATCAGCAACAACAGCGAAACCTCTCCCTTGTTCGCCTGCACGAGCAGCTTCAATAGCTGCATTTAAAGCCAGTAAATTAGTTTGTTCGGCAATACCTTGAATAACACTGAGTACTTCTCCGATACTATTACTATCATTTTCTAATTCGTGAATAACATTTGATGCATTTTCAACTTCTTCAGCAAGCGTATTGATTTCAGCGACGGCTTGGTTAACAATATTTTTTCCATCATTTGCAACAGTATCAGCGGTGGTGGCTTCATTTGAAGCAGTGATTGCATTACGTGCCACTTCTTGTACTGAATTCGTCATTTCCTCCATAGCTGCCGCTACTAGAGTGGTTTCTGAAAGTTGATTTTCGACCCCCTGTTCTGTTGATTCGGTAATTTTAGCAAGTTGAAGTGAAGCGGTTGTTAATTGCTCACTAGTAGCGCTAATATTGTTAATAGTTTTAGCAATTTTCTTCACGAACCTGTTAAAACTACCTGCTACCCAGGCAAATTCTGATTTACCGTTAGCATCAAGGCGTGTAGTTAAATCGCCATCTCCACTAGAGATATCTTGAAGTTTTAGGGCAAGGTCTGTTAATGGAGAAATGATAATTCTGTTCATAACAAAATACCCTGTTCCACCAATTACAAACAAGGTCATAATAATAAAACCAACGGCCATCCAAATGTCTTTTTTTAATTCAGAAAGACCGGTAGCAAGGGGAGTAATAATTTCAAACGCTCCATGTAGATCACCGGCACGTTTATTTTCCATTGGATAACCTAGGATATCAGTCCCTCTTGTATTTCCCCATAGCTCTTGAGATGTATTAGGGTTTCCATGGCAAAGCTCACATTGTTTCTCTAATCTTACAGGCCTAAAATAACGAGTTTCTTCTCTTTCTTCATCAATATAAATATATTCATTGGCTGAGGGGGTATTTTGGAAAAAAGTTAATGCCTCACGTTCGATTTTATCTGGTTCATTCTTAGTGTTACGCGCACCTATTCTTGGAGCCTTAAATCGAAAACCTCCTTCTTTGGCTTTTTCCTGAACTATATTCCAAGCTGTTGCAATAGGAACAGTTGCTATGACAAGAGATTCGGTTTCTGAAGGACTTTTGTTTTCAATTAATTGTCTGAGATGTTTTGTGTTAAAAACACCTTGATTCCACTTGTCGATAGTATTATTTCTGATGGACTCAGAAACAAGTAATAGTTGTTTGGCAGAACTGATTTTACTGTCAATAATTTTTTGTTTTTCATTATTTGCATAAATAATTAAAAGCCCAATTGCAATAACTGTTAAAACGGACATTGTTATTGCAATAACTTTCACCCCAACAGAGTGTACGTTCATCATAGTGATATTTCCCTTGTTTTTTTCTTATTTCCCCTTAATTTTTTTGAACGCAGAGATTCGCTATATGAATGACTTTTACGAAGGGATATAAAAAGTAGGTTAAGTTATAATCTTAGTTGACATCTTTAAAAGAGCAATCAAGTAAACTT
>JAGLDH010000112.1 GCA_023145835.1 Methylococcales bacterium | reverse complement strand
GTTTTAAAGGGAACACTCATGAAAAAACTAGTAACAAGGTTGGCAGAGAAGCCTTGTCCATGATTAATTTCTGTTATTTTTTACTCATTGTTTCGGCAACACGACGTGCATTTAATAAACCACCGATTGCCATACCTATTGCAATCGCCAACATTCCATAATTAATACCAAAACTTTTAACGGCAACCAATAGACCTGCAATTTTTGGAGTATCGTTTAACCCTCGAGCAAAAGACACTGCAACGGCACTCATAATGTGAGCAATATCTAATATTTTCTGTATGAAAATCCCCCATACTTTATTGGTATAAAGTTCACTACATTCTTGTTTATCTGCAATTATTAGCGTAGATTGCAATAGTTGTACTTCTGATACACTGTAACATGCCTCAGAACTCTCTAATAAAGCCGAATATTTTTGTTCCCCAATACAAAGACAACTCTCTTTAGTCATTCCTAGTCTTTTTCGTATGTTGGTAAACAAGCCATAAACTAAAGCACCTAGTGCAAAGGCAATAAACGGACTAACTAATAAAGGGATAAAAAATGCACCTCCTAATCGGTAAAAATTCACATCCATGCATACGGCCATAACCCCTGCTCCCATTAAACCGCCGACTAAACTATGTGTAGTTGAAATGGGAAAACCTAGATAAGTTGCTAACAAGACAGTACAACCTGCACCCAAACCCGTAGCAATTAAAAAATTTGCAGTCCCTGCAATATTTTGGGGAACCAATCCTTTTCCAGAAAAACTAGCAATTAGCTCTTGAGCCAAAAATATTGCACATATAGAGCCTAAAAAAGTAGCAACCGTAGCAATAGTAATTGCTGTTTTATATCCAATGGTATTACTGCCATAGAGTGTTGCAACTCCTTTAAAATTATCATTAGCTCCATTGGTATATGCTAAAAACAGCGTTATAAATAATAGTATAAAAATCAGCATATAACTCGTAAATAAATAGTAAAAATCATATATTTGTCGGAGTGACTACAAATTACTTACATTAATAGTCTACAGACCTATTTTTTAAATGCGAGCGTTTAAAACCTAACAAGCCTGTAGAAAAACCCAAAAATATAAGTTTAATCTAATTTATGCTACCGCTATTTGGCCGCTATTGCCTACCGGTTCAATCGACGATTTATTATCAAAACATTGTCTGAGCATTTGCTGATCGCTGCAGTGGGTAGGGCTCCCAGAACTGAGACTTGGTTGCGACTGGAGGAAGATTCTTGCTAATCAGGAACATGAATTTTTTTTTACAGTCCGAGTGACAATAATAGCGTTGTTTACCGCTTCCATTCGTACCAGATATGGTCACATTTATACTCTTGCATTTTGAACAACTTAATTTTTGATAACAGGTCATGAATTTAAATTATACAGGACAGCTACAAAATTCAACCAACCACCAGATTTTGGTCAATTATTAGAGATACCTTCAACATAAAATACTCATAATACAAAGGTAATCACTCACATTTGTTCGGTGCTATTTGTCACATTTCTTTTGTGTATCTTTTTGTAAAATAAAATTCACAGTCAACGCGAATAAGTTCAAGGAAATTAATTGCGAAGGTTGTGTGGCTTCAACTCAGATGGAGCTATTGCAGGCAAAGACTTCGATCGGTGCCTGCAAGTATTACAATATTATTTTAATAAAAATTAAAGGAGAAATAAAAATGAAACTATTTAATCATTCAAAAAAGCAAAAAACATTGGCTGAATTTAAAACCTCAGCTGCTTGCATTGACAAGACAGACGCTATTATCGCAATTACTTGTGGAACCTTACATAGCAATCATGTATTTGGCAAGAATGTTGCGTCGATTGGAAGTATTGCATTGTAGGTCAATTAACATCAGTGCAATGAGCATTCGATTTAAATTGCACTAGCTCACGGAGATGAGATTTACTATCCCGATGTTTTTTAGGAGAGAGTTTTACTTTCCATATTGCGCATATATTTAGATAATCAGGAGACAGGGCTATGCTACAACCAGTACATTTTCAATGCAGGCCATCAACAAATACGTTTACTAGTTTGGTTGAACAAGGATTTAATGAAGGGCAACATAAACTTGCTCATACAATGAAACAACTAGTTTGAAAGCAAGCACCGGACTGGTTTTATTGATTAGACTATGAAAACGAAGGATCTTTCTTGAACCGTGATTATTCGCTTGGTTTACTGCTAAAAATCCTTCCATTTCTCTTAAGGAATCTCTGATCAAATCCAATTATTTTTAGCTTGCTAAAACGGCCATTATTTTCCACAAAGATCGGTGCAATAGAATGACTAT
>JAGLDH010000111.1 GCA_023145835.1 Methylococcales bacterium | reverse complement strand
AATATAGCGATATAGATCAAGTAAGGGGACTGGGCTCCAACCATTCAAAGGCACAATATATAAGCATTATAAAGTTAAAAAATACTATATATTGTGCTTTTTAGTGGCTATTGAATGGTTGGAGCCCAGCCCCCCTTTTTAGCTTTTAATCTCATAGATTATATACGTTAGTATACTAGTAGAGTGTCATTTTAGTTGTATGATTAATACTAAGTCTAGCGGATGAAACTCGCCAATCAATAGTTATTATAAGAACTTAAAGATTTTAATAATTGATGATTAATAATTCATTTGTAATATCAGTGATATAACACCAGGCGCGCTATCAGAACCTCATGAAAGATGTTGGGATTTCCTGCGTCCGCCTCGACGGTTTTCGGGATAAAATTTCAGCCTTCCTCGTTCACTATCGCTCACTTTAGATAAGTACATTTTGGAAACTATCACCTCATCCAGGGCTGGTAGCGTTAGTGTGTCTGCTACAGCGATCATGCAAAAGATATATTACTGGAAGGCATCATATTAAATAGCACTTTTCTCTTTGTCATTAAGCTGAGATCAACAAATGAATTTTTTAACTAGTTGTCATATTAAACAACTTTATACCTTTTGTATTCGTTTGTTTTTATTATTATTATTATTTAAAATTAACTTTGTGGATGCAGAAGAACAATTAATACTTCCATTAATGATAGTTACTGACACGGTGATAACAGGAATGAGAACAGATACCCCACTTCGAGATGTTCCTCAGTCCATTGATATTAGAAATCAACAATTAATTGAAGATATTGGTGGTTTACAGCGCACAGATGACATCGCTAAAACGGTTGCAGGAGTTAATATGACGTGGCGAGGAAATGGAGGAACTAACATCCCTATTTTAAATTTTAGAGGGTTCTCCAATACCAGCGGTTATGAAAACAGTGACTTTTTGAAAGATGGATATCGAAAACTAGGCAGTATTTCCAACACAATGGATCTAGCAAATATTGAGAAAATTGAATTTTTAAAAGGGCCGTCTTCTGTTCTCTATGGTAAAACTGAAAATTTAGGCGGTGTACTTAATTTTATATCTAAACGCCCATTAATCAGCCAAGATCAAAAATTTGATTTTACTATGGGTTCTGATGATTTTTATCGAGGTAGTCTGGACGTTGGTGCTCCGCTCAATTCATCAAAAAAAGCTTTGTTTCGTTTAAATGCAGCCATTGAAACTTCAAATAATTGGCGCGACTTTGCTCATCACGAAACAAAATTTATTGCTCCTATTTTTAGTTATCAATTTGAAAACGGCGATACTTTCACCGCATTACTTGATTATACGAAGACAAGAATGCTAGGTGATTTTGGCATCCCTATTACGGAAGCATTTGCAAAAATACCAAGAACAAATTATTTTCAAGAACCTGACTTTGACAGAACCAGCGCAAGATCAGTCAATACTTTGTTTGAATATGAGCATTTCTTTTTACAAGATTGGTCTCTTACCCTTGGTATTGCTTCCAGCTGGCTTAATTGGTCGCAAAATTATACCCGTTTTTTTTCTAAAAGAGATCCTGTCACTGAATTACTTATTGACCCCCTTAACGCGGTACGTCAACCTAATACTGAACATTTTGAGCAAGAAGATAGAAATATCGAGATGATCGTTAAAGGCTATTTTTCCTTATTTAAGATGGAACATGATGTTTTATTCGGTGCTACTTATATAACCAATGATAGTATTTCAAATAATATTCGAACGGGGGAATCCTACGCTGTTAATTTACTAAACCCAGCTTATGGTCAGCAAGCAAACTTTGGCTCTGATCCCAGCGGTTCTGGCAATTACCACATTAAAAATGTTTCTGGTTTTATTCAAGATTTAATCACTTTGAACTCTCAATTCAAATTATTATTAGGCGTTCGGTACGATACCATTACGCGTGCCACTGAATATAATCGGTTTTTTGGTTTGACAGGAAAGGATAAACAAACTGACACCCGATTTTCACCTCGTTTTGGACTTGTCTACCAGCCCGTACCGTCTACTTCTTTATATGCTAGCTACACAAGTTCTTTTGCTCAACGCATTAATTTTACCTTAGACCCCAATGATCGTTATAAGCCAGAAATTGGTGAACAATATGAAATTGGTATTAAGCAAGCTTTAACACCAGATCTTTATGCTACTTTAGCTCTGTATCAGCTAACCCGTAAAAACACTTTACTCAATAATAATGATGGCAACGATTTTTCTTTTAGGCAAACAGGAGAACAACGAAGTCGAGGTTTAGAGCTCAGTTTAACAGGAAAAATTGCTGATTTTCGTGTGACGGGAGCTTATACCTGGATACGATCTGAAATAACCAAAGATAACAAATTAAAAACTGGAACCAAACGTGTTGGAGTTCCCAGTCATACCCTTGACTTTTCTGGCGTATACAGCTTTAAAGGTGCATATAAAGGCTTGGAACTAGGAAGTGGAATACATTACAACAGCAGTGTTGATGTCAGTATGCCAAACTCGTTTAAACTCCCAGACAGTATTCAGTGGGATGCTATACTCAGTTATCGCTTTAACCCAAACTATAAAGTTCAAGTTAATATAAAAAATATTACTGATCGACGAAACTACTCTGTAACCGAAGATTTTGGCTATATTACCATTGGCGAGCCTAGGACATTTTATGCAACATTTAGTGCTGATTTTTGACCGTATCATTTAACCTAGAAAAATCAGTTGAGCACCAAATTATCTACGTCCAATGATCTTTCTAGGTATGCGCCTTACTCTCCATATACATCAGCACCTTATAAATTCCGCATCCATGACCACGCGGCGTGTCACCTAAATTCGTTATGGTTTATGAGGGGAATACTCCGGCACTTTTTCAAATGGAATAGCTGGAGAATAACAATAACCTTGTATATAAGACATTTTTAGCTTTGATACCGCTTTGTGTTGTTCTGATGATTCGACACCTTCGGCTACACAGGTAAACCCCATGGCTTGACTTAATTTTGCTACATGATCGCAGGCTATATATCCCTTAGGCGTGAGAATCAAATCAATGAGACTTTTATCAATTTTTAAGCTATCTATAGGAAGTGTACAAAGTGTTTCAAAGCTGGAAAAACCAGTCCCAAAATCATCAATAGAAATTGAAAACCCACTTTCCTTAAGTAAATCAATGTTTTTAAAAGATAGTTCATCATCAAGCAAGCCCCTTTCTATAATCTCAAAATCCATGTTTTTTCCTGAAAATATGCCAATAATTTGCAATATAGCATCCTCATTAGCAAGTGTGTTTGGATGTAAATTAATACTGATTTTAGGGGTAAAATTCGATTGTCGCCATAATTCAAGATGCTCATCAACTTGATGGCAAACCCACAGGTCAATAATAGGGGCTAATCCAGCTTCTTCGAGATAAGGAAGAAAATAAGGCCCTTTTACCACATCATCAACTTTTATTCTTAGCAACGCTTCGTATTGATTGCAACTATTCGTTGTTATATCAACTTTGGGTTGATAATAAACCATAAGGTTAGCTTTATCGATTAAGTTGATGAATTTTTCTACTTCTATATTCGATTCAATAATTGCTACCTTTGCTTTATGACCTTCGAGGTCTTGCTTACTGGTTAACTGTGTTTTTATATCAAGTTTATTGATGAGGCTATTACTTTGAAACGAATAGGATTGCGATTCTGTATACTTCTTGACAAAAGGGATATAAATAAGCGTTCCTAATGATATTAGAATCACTTGTAAACCGAGAGCAAATAGGCTTCCATCTGTCGCGATAAACACGTTTAATAATGCTGGCGTAATCCAAGGAAGCACATCAACATTAATAAACTCAATAGGATAGAATGTTAGAATAGTACCTGCAAAAATAAAATTAACCACAGGAACCAAGAGAAAAGGAACAAAAAGAATTCTATTAAATATAATGGGAATACCAAAAATAAGTATTTCATTGATATTGAAAATAACAAAAGGCATCGCTAATTTTGCAATACGCTTACTTTGTTTGTCTTGTCCCGCTAATAAAACCGCAAGCAACAATGATAACCCAGCGCCTGAGCCACCGAAGATAACAAATAAATCATAAAATTGCTTATAATTGAGGCCATTAAATTTTGGATGACTCAGGTAACCAGCTCCTAAAATCGAGTCAAACAAATTTGAACCATTCAAGCCCAAAAACCAGAGTATATGTTCTGATATTGTTCGTATGAAAAGTAGTGTATTGTCAGATAGAGAAAGATTTATATTAAGGTTTGAAAAAAAGTGAAGTATGCTTAGGTTCAAAGTAAAGATTACAAAGGTAACCAGTGTAAAAATAATTATTACAGAGGAGGTATTTTTAATAGCACTGTTTAATTCTCCATTTATATTAAGATAACGTTGATTATCTGGTGTTATTAAAGGTAATAACTTTACAACCGATAAAGGGATTATTAAAATTAATATAGGTGAGTCGATTGACAATATCTTAGTAAGTCCCAAAGAAGAGTGGATTAATGTCTCGGAACATATAAATATAGCGATTGATGTAAATATTACGATGAGATGATTAAGGTCATTACGTTTAGCCAATTGAAAAGAGATAGCGATTAATAAAATTAAAGAAAAGAACTCCGATAAAGCCTTAACCGAATATTGAACAACACTTTTACTAAAGCTAGCAGTCCATAGATCGAAAACCTCAAAAAATGCAGAAAACAAAATACCTATAGCCATTAAAAGTATATAAGGAATGACGGAAACAAAGGCTTCAGAATATGCGGTTAAAAGTAAACTTTTATTATTTTTCATAGCTCTAGAACAATGTTTTATTCATAAATCGGAGTTGGCTCTATGAGCTGTTTTATCAGTTTGCCATCAGTCGTGGTAGAACGATCAATTATCTAACCACCCCTGATGTGTCAACACTTTTCTGGACAACTATTTAAGCTGTTATTTGTTGTAATTGGTAATCAAGTGGCGATAAATAATTATTGCTTGAATGAATTCGTTCTCGATTATAAAAGACCTTAATATATTCAAATATAGCAAGCGCGCCACCATTGCTCACTTTTTGGGTTCAGGGAACGCCCTGCCCCCAGAATGCAAAAAGTAAGCAGCGAAAAGATAAGCCCCGGTTCGTCCTGCGTGCTATTTTAACTTCGCTTCAGCTTGTTCTCTGACACCTACCACGAACTAAAAATCATCACTTCGCTGTCGAGACTGTGAAAGTATTACTAATTTGAGCAAAAACACTCGCTTCGGAAACAAACAATCAATGACTTACATGGTTTTTTATTCTGTGTTTAGTGCTTTTTGGCAATACTTTCACAGTCTCTATCGCTCCCTTTCCTAGTTTTTAGCGACGGTCTTCACCTTTAAGGTATATATCTTCACGTCATCACCTCTTGATGTAACGTAATATAACACCTGCAAATTCTATTTTTAGTGGCCTTGCTATATTTTAAAGGATAGCTAGATATTGTCTTTATGCAAAAATAAAGACCCCGAACTTTCTTAATGTCGATTGGATAAAATCATAGCGCGCTGTTTTATTGTTGGGCACTAAATAGAGTCTACTCAGAAAGTCTATCTTATTGATTTAAATATTTAAAATAAAATAATGAGTTTTAAGTGCACGATTTTTAAAGGAGTTATGCAAAACCCGTGCACCTCTTCTAATTTTAGTGTTATGAATAGCTGGTAATTTATTATAAACCACCCGTCATAGCAAGTATTATACAAATAAAACAACTGCTTATGATTTTATCTGTTTTTGAAGTATCTTAAATATACTTTCTGAGCAGGCTCTAAATACAATTGCTTGCGTTCCTTGTAAAAAAGTTCCTGATTACTTACTTGCTTCCGCCAAATCTATGAAGAGCAATACCTTATAACCAATTGAATTAATATTGCTTTTAAAAAACAAGAATACAGCGAGAATTTTAAACGGTTGGAAAAAACTATTTTTTCCCTTTTTTAATTCATTTTTTCAACCCGAAAAATATTGATGTAAGATAGAACTCTAAAGTTCATGCGAGCAATGAATTCTAAATTGGCGGAAGGTTATGCGTAATCAGGAAAAAGTTTGTCATTTTTCAGTATTTTTTAATGCTTTAAGATTCATGATGGCTTTCATTGTTTCATCATGAACAGATTGACTAATCTTGTCAGATTAGACTCATTTTATACTGGAATATGGGGGGATTTTCAGACTCATTTCGTATTAGAGAAGGCTTACTTAAGGAATTCAAGTTCGCCATTGCTCACTTTTTGGATTCAGGGAACGTCTTGTCCCCAGAATGCAAAAA
>JAGLDH010000110.1 GCA_023145835.1 Methylococcales bacterium | reverse complement strand
GCTCTATCGGTAAAAAATTTTAGCCACCCTCGCATGCCAGCGTATTACCTGGCTTTGGCTTGTTCTCTGTCGCCTACCACGGACTAAAAACCATCATTTCGCTGTGCTCCGTTCCCCTGATTTTCAGCGAACGAAATAGAAGATATACAGATTTATTCAATAGCTTAAATATAGAAAAACAGGAAAGTTAGATTACTTCTGCTACCATGCAAGGAGTGAAGTCTTTGGTAGTGATGATTTTTATAGAAAAATAGAGGTGTTGATTTCAAGGACAACCAAGTTAACTTCTCATGGAGGAGATAGGAAGAGTGACAAGTATAATAATCAAGTTGGCTTGTTCTCAATTTAGTTTTATCACCAAAAATCACTATATAACCAGATACTAATTATTCTTGCTGTAGTATAATTGATTCAGGGGAAATAAAACAACAACAACCCATCCCCTATTTTTATCAACTGCTACTTTGCATACATTATGTCCCTCTACAGAGCTGTTTTTTTTATTATTCTGCATTTGTTATCACCTGTTTCTTATGCAGTTTATCAACCACCACCAGAAACCCAAGAAACCTTTCTTGGAAAAGTAGAACCTTTTTGTCCCGAAACAATTGATCCAGCATGGCGTAAATCATATTTAATAGAAGACATTGCCATCGCACCTTCGCCCGTGTGTGATCCTGATAATCCTTATGGTGTGGCTGCATTTGTAAAGGGAACAAATAATGTTTCCATGGCGACTATCATGCAAACTCAGCTTTCGCCTGATACCTTAATTAAAACGAATGATATTGACGGTGATGGTGACCCTGATGAAATCCATATCCGTCTTGAAGTTATTGAACTCAACGGTTTCTCTCCTGATTTAAAAGATCCAGTTACCACCTATAAAATTGCGCCAGGCATTCAACCAGGTTTTTGGGCATTTGCTCCAAAAAGCCGAGGAATGTCTAATGAAAGTTTTTCTAGTGTAAAAGCCAACCCTTTATTACGTTTGCCCTCCCCTGCTATTCGAGTTGAACAGGGCGATAAGATTATTGTCACTCTTGAGAACTCACATTATTTTCCACATAGCATTCATTTCCATGGAGTAGATCATCCATTTCAAAAAGAAAATGGAGAAGGAAATGATGGTGTGCCTCAAATCAGCAATAAATTAACCATGCCTGGTAAGAAATTTTCTTATGAGTTATCTCCAAGACAAACTGGCACAATGATTTATCACTGTCATGTGCAAGCACATACCCATATTCTGATGGGTCTTATTGGAATGTTCATTGTTGAAGAAAATCAACCTAACAATTGGGTACAAACATTTAATATTGGTAATGGTTTAGTTAGACATTCTTCTGTCGCTGTCAAAAAGCAATACACTCAAGAATACGATCTACAATATCAAGATGTAGATGAAGAATTACATAATCTAATTCAAACAGCTAATGACTCAAGATTATTAGCTAAAGCCTATAATCGTGATTACAACATTACCCAAAGAACACCTGAGTTCTTTATTTTAAATGGACATTCATTCCCTTATACCTTAAGAGATTCACTTGTTGTCGTTAAACCCGATGAAAAGGTAAAATTACGTGTTTTTAATGCGGGTGATAAACAAGTCGCCTTACATACCCATGGGTTTAAACCGACAGCTACCCATTTAGATGGAGTAGAACTCAAGCCCGAAGCTCGCATACAACGAGATGTTTTTACAGTCGGCCCAGCTCAACGAGTTGATCTTGAATTATATGCTCATAACGATGGACTCAATAGTATGGGGCCAGGAATATGGACCTTTCACGACCATGCTGAAGAAGCAGTCACTACTAATGGAATATATCCCGGGGGACATATCAGTAGTGTTGTTTTTGAATCTTTTCTTGGACCTCATGGCATGCCCAAACTACAGGGTGTTGATGTCAGCCCTTTTTTTACCGAAGAATTTTATCAAAAAAAGATTCCTATCTGGAATCAATCTGATGATAAAAAGCTTTATGGTGAAATGGATAATACACTCCAGAGTAATCAACCCTCTGAATCAGGCACCCTATCATTTGATATATCCCAAATAGCCGTATTGGCATTGCAAGTCATTATTCTACTTGTCACCCTCCTTTTATTTAGAAAAAACGGAAAAAAAAATGATTCATAAAAAACCATTAAAATCATTTTCTACCGGATCATTAGTTGCACTTAGCTTAAGTATCACAATCGCTAATGCAGAAAATGCTTTTGACACTCAACAACCCGATACAAAACATCAACATCACTCCGATAAAAAACCAATGGAAGGTGTGTGCGGAAGTAATATGCGTATGGATATGAAGGGTATGGTGATGTATGAAAATAAAGAGACCATCCCTAAAGATTGCACTGAAGTATCGGAAGACATCACGATAAAAGTCTCAGCAGGTATTAAGTACGCCGAACAATATCCTGGAACAGTTTTTGGTTTTGATGAGCACCAGTGGGAAGTAAAACCATGTTCTCGAGTTACTGTCGAATTCACCAATGATGATGATATTCGCCACCAATGGATGATTCATGGCTTACCTAAATATATTTATCCAGAAGGCATGTTTCATATTGAAGTAAATGGACAAGAAAAAAAGACAGGAACTTTTATTGTACCTAACAGCGATTATACTTATCTAGTACATTGCGATATTGCACAACATATGGAAAAAGGAATGAAAGCTCAACTTGTAGTAGGAAAAGGTCGAGGAGACTTACCCAGTATTCCTGGTATTTCTAACCCTACTTTTCCTGATGATTTTTCCCAAAAAGGAAAGAAATAAGCTTTGTATACATCTACTTTACGTTATCACGAGTGTGAGTTTTATATCATGCTTTTTGCCAAATAAATTGCATTCGTGATCGTGTGAAGATCATCTTCAAGTGCTATTATCATATTCACTTTTCTCAACTAAAGATCTTTTTTATAGTATTAGATATGAACAAATATCTAAGTGAAAATTAAAAGTGCAAGGCATCAATCTGTTCTCTTTTATTCTTAGAAAAACTCTTATCAAATTGCCCTAATACTCCCGCTTCTCTGGCTAATTTTCTAAAATTTTCCGATCGGTTTGTCATTTCAGAGGCAACCAAAATCAACTCAAGCTCTAATGGAGGCAGTGTTTTCATTAAACTTTTTACCAAATCAGGATTCACACCATGACTACCAAAATCACCTAAGGACAATGCTCTTGAAAAACCATAAAACTGCTGCATACGACTTTCACAAAGCTGACTATATCGTAGCCTTTTTTTCTTATTTTTTAATGACTCTTTAATTGCCAATGTTGCGACTGCAGCATTATATAAAGCATTTTGTACTCCATGTGAAAAAATGGGATCAACAAATGCAGCAGCATCACCAATACAATAATAATTTTCACCGCAAATATTGTTGGAATAGTAAGAATAATCAGGACGAAATTGTAATGATCCTTCAATAAATTGTGCCGGCTTTAATAGCTTACTTAAGTAGGGAAGCTGTGAGCAAGTTTGCTTAAAAAAAAGCTCCCTTTGTTGCTTATCCATTCCTTTTGTTCGATCAGAAGGAACAACCAACCCTACACTGGTTTTATCACGTAATACAATATGCCAAACCCAACCGTTTTCTACTGACATCACAAAGGTGACAGGTTTAACCTCTGATAACGCATCAGCTGAATAGCTTTGACGATCAACACCAGCAAAACGAGCATTCTTATAATATCCCCACAAGGATAAAAAATTATACTCCGAACTAATCGTTTGCTTAACTTTAAATTGGTTAGCTAAAAATGAACTATGCCCACTGGCATCAATCATATATTGACAGCGAATTACCCCATCATCATTGTTTTCTCCACGTTTATCCGTATAGATAACTTTAGGCCATTCTTTATCAGAAAAATCAATGTTTTTGACTGCGACATGGTTAAATACATTTGCTCCGCTACTAGTTGCATGTTCAAGCAAAATATTATCAAAAATATCACGTTCTACGTGTAGACCTGGCCGTGTATATCCAAAATCAGAAAAAAGAATTTGATGGATTTTATTATCCCATACTGTAATTCCACCCGCTTTCGCTAAAAAACCTTCTTCCTCTATTTTTTTAGTAACACCCGTCATATCCGTAAATTTCCAGATATGTGGAATCAGGCTTTCTCCCACCTGATTTCTAGGAAAGATGGCTCTCTCTAACAAAACAACATCTATACCCGCTTGCGCTAGGTGAGTTGCAGCACTGCTACCCGCAGGACCACCCCCAATAACAAGAACATCACATGATTTTGGTATTGCGTTCATCGAAAAATTTTAATATTAAAAATTACCTAGTGTTGCATTCATGATAGGCGCTTCTAACCACTTAGCGACATCCTTGCCTAATGTCCTTACACAACGCCCTAACTTAGCACAAACACCTTTATATCCACCAAATACACCACCACCCGTAGTACGTAGTGCTTTAAAACTCCCAATTACTTGTCCATTTTGAGATAGAGACCCCTGAATACCAACGTTCTTACCTCCTCCACCCCAAAAGCCAACACCGCTTGCTTGTTGAATTGTAATCGTTAATATTTGAGCATTAGACAGTGCTTGAGTTGAGTTAATCAGTATTTCGGAATATTGTTCTGTCGCATTTTGTTCAATAAACTGGGTTAATTTTTCTTCAAGTTTACATTCATTTTTTATTGCATCTTTTATAAATGCTTCTTTACTAAAAACAATAGGCTTAATAACTAATGTTTCTGATCCATTCCCCTTTTTAGCTATAGTAGCCTCTGAAGTAGGTGATACTAAAGTATCATTATTAGATTGGAATGTTCCCTCATTTTTAGCACATCCATTTAAACCGACTAAAAAAACACATAAACATAATAAATTGATTCTCATATTTTCCTCATTAAATATAATTATTAAAGTAATTAATTATACACATCAGTCATATCATCATTAAAAAAACCAAGGTAACCATCTATTTACTTTGACTTTATACTCTTCATAATCACTACCAAATATATTCAGAAGCTTAGGCTCTTCATAATACAAGATAAACATTTGTAAAATTATCACTACAAACACTCCGTAAATTAATATTGGTAAGCAGGAATAAAGTAACGCCCAACCGACAATAACCAAAAGAACACCAACATACATGGGGTTTCTGCTGTAATGATATAACCCTCTTACAACAAGGTATTTTGGTGCGTCAATTGGGGCTGGCGTCCCTTTTCCAAAAGTTATAAAATCCCAAACGCACCAACTATATACAGATAAGCCACTGACTAGAAGTATTATTCCAAGTGTAACGATCAAAATATTTTCAGGCACGGCTTCTCCTGAGATTAACAAAGGAAATAATACTGCGACTATGCCTGGCACTATTATTGTAAATACGATACTTTTAACAAATAGAATTAGCATGTTTTGTGTTGTTTATTGATCTATTAAGCTATTTGTCATTAGTCATCTATTCTACTTCCAACTAGATAATCCATTACTAATTCTGCTCCGTTTTAATGATGAGTGGGCAAAAGATAAACCCTAATATCACACCAAAAGCCACAACACTCGCCAAAATTCTTAGCGAAGCACTTTCAGCCGTAATTAAACAACCAAAGGCGACTGCACTGGTTAACATTGAGGCAGCCATAGCTTGATACGTTAAGGCAATATCACCCCCCCGATTTTCCTGATAAAAGATACCGTAATCAACACAAATGGCCACAACCAGTAAAAAACCAACTAAATGTAAAAAACTAACGGCTTCTCCAGTAAAAGACCAAGCGGCTAAAATTAAAAATGCGGCTAATACAGCGGGTAATAATGTCTGTATAGCCTTAACTATACTTTTATATCGCACAATCAACAAAAGTATAATTAATGCCAAACCTACTGATAACAACATTTTAGCTCTGTTGGTATAATCTTCTGTCATATTATTAAGCATATCCCTTTGACTAAAATACTGTACACCGTCTATTACATCTACCGCATTTTTAACCGCATCTGGCTGGTGGTCTGCAAGCCAAATCATGATAATAGTTTGCTGTTCACCTATTACTACTCGGCTATCTATTAGTTTTTTGACAGGTGTTGCTAGTACCTGTTCAAGTTTTAAAGCAGATATCAACGGGTAATCCAATTCCCCTAACCGTTTAACGGATAATCCTTGTTGTTTAAGTGCTTGTTGCCAAAGCACTTGGTTTTCATCGGTTAAATACTGTTGTAATAAAGCTTGGTTTTGTTGCTGCTTCTGTGCTGAAAGTAACCATGGATAAAAACCAAAATAATCAGACAATTCACCGTTCTGTTTTAATTGTTCCAATACAGGATAAATTTCCTCGGTTTTCTGTAGTGCTGCCTCTACATTTTTACCGGTTACCATAACAAACCGTCCTGGTTCTATACTGGTCATCCGTGATCGAATATTTTTATCATTCTGTTTTAGGTAATTTAATTCTGGCGTCAATTCCTGCATATCTTTCAGCCAATGTAGAGATTTCAATCCAAACAGTGACACCGCTACAATAATCAATAAAACACTGATTAACCAAGGCCTAAATCGTTGACAAAATAAAGCCCATGTAGCGACCATTGGAACTTTAAGTTGATGCTGTTTGTTGGCTGTGACTAAATAAGGCAAAATATATCGAGTTAGTAATAAGCCAACCATAATTCCAGTTGCAGCATAAACAGCAACTTGCTGAAAGCCCGGATAACCTGATATTCCTAAGGCAATATAACCGATCATAGTCGTGACACCACCTAACAACATACTTGGCCAAATTTTAGTAATCACAGCAATTCTCTGATTATTCTGAACCGCCTGAGCATGTGCAACCGCATGAATTGGATAATCAATACATATACCAACTAATGTAGAGCCTATAGCAACAGTCATCCCGTGAACATAACCAAAAACCAGCTGTGTCGTCAGTATTGAACTTAAAATGACAATAATTAATAAAGTAAACACTTGAAACATAACGCCAAATGACCGAAATATCAGTAAAAATAAAAACAATAAAGCAATCGTTGAAAAAACACTGATCTTAACAATATCTCCTTGTATCAAATTTTGTGTTGCGACGGCAAAAACGGCAACCCCTGTTATATCCAATTGATAATTCTTTTCTTGATTCGTCAGATTTAAATCACTAAAGACAGTATCTATCGCAGTTTGAATTTGGTTTTGTGCAGGTGCATCTAATCCAGCTGCCTTTGTTTCTAAAATCAAGTTCTTATATTTATTATCTTGAATAACAACTTGTTGCATTTGACCACTTAAATCTTTAAATCCATTTAAAGTTAGTAAAAGAGGATCCTGTAAAGCAATTTTTTTAACCATTGACCCTTGTGGGGATAACAATGATTTTTTTAGCATTTCAGCTCGTTGCTCTAAACCTTTTTGAGAGAAAAGTTGTTCTAATTCTTGTGCTGGTTTAAGACTATATAAACCACCACCATATTGGCTGTACAAAGATTGCATGACTTGTGCAACATCACCTTGTTTGCCAGGAGACCATACATCGACCACACCGTCAATTGCCTTTAACTGATCTTGTAGTGCTTGAATGAATTTATTAGAAACATCGGTTTTATCTTTTGCACCAATAGAGAGTAAATAACGTCGAGACAATGCGCCAGATTGCATTTCACTGGCTAACAAAATTTCTTCAGCATTGTCCCCTGCAATAATAAATGCAGAAAGGTCTGTTTTAAAATTAACACCCAACATAACGACCAAAACTAATATTGGAGGTAAAAAATAATACAGAGCCTTACGCCAATTGAGCAAGTTTATTCTCCTAATAACTCTTGATACAGACGATTAGCTATATTTTTAACTCTGTCACCACTTGCATCTTTACGAAGCGAAAAGTTGCTCACATCCCCATCGGCCTGTTTCATGCTAATTTTATCTATTTGCTGATGAGTGGTTCCAGAAACCAAAGTACTAAATCCATTTTCATTATTACTTATAGGCTTTAAAGTCACTGTCCATCCTTTCGATCCACTATCAAAGTTCACCTGATATAGACTACGTAATAAATCTTCATCTGCATTAATGAGTGCTTTAAATACTGCAATATTCAAACTAATTGGATCATTCTTATCTAATTCTCCTTGGTGATGAAAGCCTTTTTCCTGGTCAAAATAAAAGATTTTATCGCCTTTAACACCCATGACTATTCGCTTAGGTAATAACTGCTCCTTAACCATCAGATCAGGTGGCAAGGAATACATAAAACCACTTCCTTCCCATGGTTGATCCATTAGTTCAAGTATCCGTATTTCTTTATAAGCAAGACGAGTTGCAGTTTCTGACTTCATTCCTTGCATTAAAGTCGTTAAGGTTTCTTTAGCAAATGCAGTGTTAATAGAAAAATAGATGAGTAACAATACGATGAGCTTCTGATTCTTATTAAAAAACTGTTTTTTGATCATTTTTATATTTTAAATTAGTTATTTTCTTAGTACATTCTGCAACTGCTTAGATTAGCCTTGTGTTATTTAACCTAGAAAAATCAGTTGAACAACAAAAGCAATACAGCCTTTACCCTTATCTGGCATGCACATCAAGCCATAGCTTACGACCATTAATAAACATAGTTTTAAATGACGACTTCATATCAGGAATAACAAACTCGGGAAAATGATAATGCCTGTAAAAAAACTCTGCGACTGACAAAATACCAATCATAACGTAAATAAATACACCACTGTAAAGCGTCCACCAATAGTTTGATCCCCAAACAGCTAACAGAACACACATTACTGCATTCATAGCAAAAAAACTCGTCCATATAATAGTTAATTTTTTACAATATGGACTGACATACTCTGGAAATTCTGGAAATTCTAATCGGGCAAAGCTTTCTATTAAGGGAGGCCCTTTTCCCTCGAGCAAAGTACGTCCAAAAAAATACATCAACATCAACTGGATTAATACAGGTATTATTTTTGCCGTTATTGTCTGTAAATAATAAGCACCTAACATTAAGGTAATAGCAATGATTATTTTTTTGACTCTAAGCTGTGTACTTTTTGCAGCCAGTGCTTGCACAAAATAAATCGTGGCAAATATAGTAGGTGCTATCCAAGATAGTCCATTTTCTATCCCTTTATAAATCAAATAAGGGTACGCTATAAAAAGGCAGGTAATGATTGTCCCTTTAATTGCTTTCAACATGTTTTATCCTTCACGCCCAACATTAACAACATATTTCTTAGAAACAGAAAACTGATAATAAATAGATAAAAATAGAAAAAATACCATTGAACTAATACTGATAATCTCATCAGTCAATGGAATTAAGTATAGCGAACTTATAAACTCAATAAAAATCAATCCTATTAATATTGTTGCAATCGTTTGATTATTTAAACGTGTGCACACATAAGCTCCAAAAGGAGCCCCTACGACCACAACTGGAATAGCCGCTAACCAATAATCTTTGACTTCACTTGTAAAACCACCAATGACAAATACATGTAATGCAAATCCAACCCAGGAATTAAAAGCCATTAATACCACTGAAGTAGGCGTAGAAACTTTCTCTGTCAATCGAAATAACAATACCATCACTGAGAAACAGATAATATCAATACCGGTACCCACTAATCCTGTCATCGTACCCCCAAAAAAACCAGCGACTAGAATAAGTAATTTTTCCTGTCCCCCAAAAAAGGGAATATTATTATTATAAAACCGTTGTTTCCAATTCAGCAAAATCAACGTTAAAGCAAAGCTAAAAACCATGGATGTAAATAACATTTTTACCAATGCAGCCGATAATAACGGTGAAATAAACACAGAACCTATTAAAACACCGATAGCTCCACCCAGCGATGCCCACAAAATTATTCGCCATTCAACTTTTACCCGCATAACAACAATTGTTAACGTTGCAGCCATCATTCCAATACTTTGAATGGCTAATGAAAAAACCTTAGCATCAAAAGGAGGCATATGAAGCACTTTAGTAAAAACAGGAAAAGCAATGGCTCCGCCCCCTTCACTCGTCGCACCAGCAATAAAAGAGCCAAACACCATCGTTAATGTTACAGGCCAGTTCTGATCTATTATTGCCAGAGAATCAGGGCTGGTATATCCATACCAAATACCCCACGTAATGATGGTTAGGAATACGCTAAAAAGTAAGGGCTTATTCAATTTATAGTCATCTCAAAATAACAAGTAGATGAATTTAATTATACTTTATTGAACTTCATTTTTTTTCTGTAAATGAAATTGAATTATTTCAACAATACGAGATAGTCCTTGAGCCTGAGCTAGTTTTATAGACGTATTACCTTGATTATCAATTAAATCTCGATTTTCTCCATACTCTAATAACAATTTAATCATGTCTTCTCGACCAAACAGCGATGCCATCATTAATGCTGTTTGCCCAGCATAATTCTGGTGATTAACATTGTAATCTGTATTTTCTAGCAACCATTTTGCAACTTGATCATGCCCTTTAAAGGCTACCCCCATCAATGCATTACTTCCTTTTTGACCAACCACACAGGCATCTGCACCTGTTTGTAACAGTGCATCTAACGCTTGAGTAGGTAATTTTAGACTTGGTGCCTTCTCTACCCTTTCAACATATATATTCCCTGATTTAGTTCCACTCATTAAACAGACACTCCCTGAGTTACGACTTATTTTAATTGAAGAAAAAACTGATCAATTAATCATGCAGCTCAAACAGGGAAAAATTGATGCCACGTTACTCGCATTGCCCATAAAAGAAGACTTTCTAGTCACAGAAAAAATATTTGATGATGAATTCAAGCTGGCTGTTGCAATAGATAATCCATCAGCTAAAAAGAAAATAATTAAATCAACAGATTTACGTCATCAACAAATACTATTACTTGATGAAGGCCATTCCTTACGCAACCAAGCATTACAGATTTGTCAAATAATGGTGCTGAAGAACAACAGGATTTTAGAGCAACAGGACTTGAAACACTTCGCCAAATGGTTAAAGCGGAAGCAGGGATTACCTTTATGCCTAAAATCGCAATTCATGAACCCGAAGCTGATATCAACTATATCCCTTTTGTAAACCCCAAACCAAAACGTACTATTGGTTTAGTATGGCGTAAAACCAGTACTCGCAGTCAACTGATGAATCGGGTTATTTCTCTTTTAACTGAAGTCGTATTTTCTAATTAATAAATAAGCCTGAAAAATAACCCCTTCTTAGTTACATCAAGAACAAACTTCTAGCTTTTTATCAGTTTATACCTTATTTAAAAAAGCCCATTATTCTTACACAAACCTTCAATAAACTATTTAGAAAATTGGCTTGCATTCCCTCTTTTTCATCCTTTTTATTGGGTAAAAAAAGCAATCCATATACTTAAGTATACTGGTAAAAAAAACCAGCCAAAGTATGATGGCTTCATGTTAAATGATTTTTATTCTCATCCATATATTTATAGCTTAAGAAACTTCACTAAATTATAGATGCATCGCTTGCTCGATTAACTATTTCATTTATCTAATGGAAATCTATAAATCATCATGACAAGTAATGTCTCGGGTGATATTCCTGCTTTACACATAACACAATAGCTATTTTCTTTAGCACTGTTAGCTTTTTAACATATCTATATTCTTTAAATTAATGGAATTTGTATATTGGATGGCTCTAATAAAACCATTTTCCAAACCTAAAATACCCAACATAATGGTATAGAGAGAGGAATATGAAACACATAAAATGTAGTAAATATAATGTATTAAAAAGATTACATCTAAACAATTGTCTATTTTATTTAAGGAGGATTTATTATAAGGTTTCTCCAGTTTTTCTTTTAACCCCAGCCATAATCTGTTTCATTTATGCCAAGCCGATCTATGCAGAGCAGTCAAACACAAATCTGCTTGAATTATCTCTTTTAGAACTACAAAACATTGAATTTAGTAATACCTTTTCTCTGACTAAAACGGATTCTCGTAATATACCCGCAGCCCATACCATTATCAACCGCGAGATGATTGAAAGCTCCGGAGCCAGGTCTCTAGATGAACTATTGGAAATTTATGTACCCAGCATGCATTCTTTGCATCATCCTACAGTAGAAATTCGCACTTTTTCCAACCGAGGAATCGTGGGTAACGATAGTGTTTTGATGCTGGTTAATGGCCGAGTTATGAATGAACGTCGGTTTCTTGGAGCCCATAGCGAACGAGATATATCAATGCTCGGCGATATTGAGTCTATTGAAGTCAGTCGTGGCCCGGGTGCTGCTATTCATGGCGCAGGCGCACTATCAGCGGTGATCAATATTAATACTTTCAGTGGCCAATCCTTTGAAGGTGCCGATATTTCAGTACGTCAGGGTATTTTCGAAGAATTTACCAATGCCGAGTTACGCTTTGGGAAGCAATTCAGTGACGATAATCATCTATTTCTATATTATGGAATAGATAGCTATGAAGGGGGGGATGATCGATACTCTCCTTATATTTTTGGTTCATCCCATCAAAATTTTAACGCAGGGGATGTGCTAAGAGACACTGTTGTTAATGTCAATCAGTCTGTACGAGACAAACCCAGACACAAAGTACACTTACAATGGAATAAGGGGGATTTTGAAGGCTGGGCGCGATATGTTAGCGGAGGTGCCAGAACAGCCACAGGCCCAGATTTTGATGATGTACTAAGCACAGGAGGAAGTGGTTATGACCAACTCACCCTGATGATGAACTACAACAAAGACCTCAGCGAAAACCTAAAAATATCAACCAAGCTCAGTTATGATTTTTATAATATGCAACTCATCCGTGATAGTCCAGCTTGGATAAAAATTTTTCGTGACAATGGCCATACCGGACCGAACCTGGAAGCCCTCGGCATTCTTGAACAACAGCTTTTAACTGGCATTTCAATTAATTGGACACCAACTGACAACCATCAGCTCTACCTAGGCTACGAATTTTCTCATGACTGGCATGCGGATGATGGCTTCGGTTGGCCACATCAAGATACTGTTCAAGATAGGTCAGGGCAACCACCACCCTGGGAAACAAATATGCATTCATATATTACAGAATATCAAGGGCAAATAAGTGAGCGATTAACCTTTACTGCTGGGGCACGCTTTGATGATCATAGTTTAATAGACAAAGTAATGATCTCTCCACGAGCCGCGTTAGTATTCCGCCAGGCAGAAGACCGTACTTTCAAATTAATATTCAATCATTCTGTTCGCCGAGCAGAAGAAAATGACTTAAGATTCAATGATACAAGAGATTTTGAGACGATTGACTATTTTGACTTTATTTATCATCAACAGATCAATGATAATCTGTCATCTGAATTATCAGCTTTTTATGCCATACACGATTTAATTGATTATTCAATCTCGGATAAAAACACGATTCCCATAGGGGTAAAAGAGTTTACAGGCTTTGATTGGGAGTTGAAATACCTCTCTGATAAGTCGCGAACTCTATTTTCCGTTTCTTATGTCAAGCTTTTGAACTTGACACTGACAGACCTAAGTAAATCTACCGCTATCTCAGCAGAACCTCAGGGATTTGGCGATGATTTTGCCGAGATACCTAACTGGACATTCAAGCTACAGAATCAATATGAGTTGAGCCCACGCTGGAATTTGAATGGTTCTGTGGTTGCTAGTTTTGGGTATGATGGTCGTAGAGATATGTTTCAAGGCTTAGAGCAACGAGTGATTGACTCTAAAATTGACAATGGTGTGGTGCGGCTAAATTTGGGTGTAGGCTATCAGTTTAACGATCAGTTTAAGTTTAACGTTAATGCCCACAACATTCTGGGCTGGCTGGATAGAGACATAAATAATCGGTTTATCAGGGGAGGTGTTGACTATAGACCTGACGTGGCATCAATTTCCCTAGGTGTGAAGTATAAGTTTTAACTGCTTGTAGAAAATGATACTGAACTTAAGGAACCTCTGATCAAGTCCAATTATTTTTAGCGTACTAAATTCTAATCAACTTAATCAGAGGTTCCTTAATAGTACGTTTTTAGTTCCCTATCATATAAACCACTTTACTTAGTTTTATGAACCCTATATCTTAATCTCTATTGTAGGGCTCCTTTTTTTTGTTAAGAAAGACTAAAATGAGAATTCGATCAATCTTGGTTTATTCATTACTCTTTTTTTCCTATACGGATGTATTGGCAAAAATTCCTCGGGAAAAATTGTTAGCGGCCTATATTTTTAAACTAATTGATCACATTCAATGGATATCTAAACTAGATCAATACAATCTTTATGTTGATGACGATGGTAGTGAGATTTATGAGCATCTTGTAGATGCATCACGGTTAAAAAAGGGTCATAATAAAAAAATAGCTGTATTTAAAATCGCTAAGGGAGAAATTCCTAACTCAGCACATATTGTATTTATCTCCAGGAAAAGCAGCTTAAATTATTTAGCCCTATATAAAAAAACAGAGTTAAACCCGATATTATTAATATCTGACAGGATAGATGATGATCGACATACACTGATTGATATCCAAAACAATGCAAACTATCAACTAACGTTTAAAATCAATAAGTCCAACATCATTCACAGAAAACTTAAAATTGATCCTGAAATAATTTTTTTAGGAGGAACTGAAATTGATGTCGCTCAACTTTATAAGAAGGGGCAAGATGACATACAAAAACAAAGTAAGCACATCAAAACGCTAAATAACGAAGTGGTTATTCATAAAAAAAACACCGCACAAGTCCTCAATAATTTAAAACAAACAGAAAATAAAATCACTTTACGAAATGAAACGATAAAAAATCAAGCACAAGAAATCTATTCTCAACAATTAACTGTCAATGATCTCATCACAAAAACTGAAAGACAAAGGGAAGCTATTAAAAAAAACACCTCTCTATTGAAGCAAAGGGAATTAGCTCTTTCATCTTTACAAACACAAATCAACAAAAGTAAATCCATTTTATCAAAACAACATTTTAATATTGGAACGCAAAAGAAAAAAATTGATTCACAATATTCTTACATCTATAACCAACAAGAATTGATCAACAATCAAGTTTTTACTATTAACACGCAAAAGAAATCCCTCTATTTAATTGCATTTTCATTATTAATTTCCCTTTTATTAATGCTGATTTCTTTTTATGCTTATCGACAGAAAAAAATAACTAATGCCAAACTACTGGAATATACAAAGCACCTAGCAAAAGCTAGGAAAGATGCAGAAATATATGCCAACACAAAAAGTACTTTTCTTTCTTGTATGTCACATGAATTAAGAAGTCCTCTAACATCAATTATTGGCTTTTCCCAGTTGATGAAAAGTGAATCATCATTTTCTGACAAAGCCAAGGAAAATATCGCTATTATCAATCATTCTGGAAATCATTTGTTAGCTTTAATTAATGATATTCTAGATTTATCAAAAATAGAAAGTGGACAAATTGAGTTTAATAATGAAGTCATTTATATAGCTAATATATGTAATGATATTATTAAAATGTTTCAAGTTAATGCTAACAATAAACAGTTGTATTTACGTCTTGAATTAACCCCTTCCTGCCATGAACGCATTTACACTGATGCAACGAAATTACGCCGTCTATTAATTAATTTGATTAGCAATGCGATTAAATTTACATCTGAAGGTGGTATTACAATATATGTACACTGCGTTTCATCTGCTAATGAGAGTCAGGTAGAACTTCAAATTAAAATAGAGGATACTGGCATGGGGGTTTCCCCAACGGACCAAGATAAAATATTTAAACCATTCGAACAAGCGAATATAGACCAAAATACAAATTGGAAAGCAGGAACAGGGCTAGGATTGAGTATTTGTAAACAATTAGTTGAATTAATGAATGGAAGCATTCAATTAAGCAGTCTTCCAGGCCTCGGTTCTATTTTTTCTTTTTCAATAATAGTCGGTAAAGTTCTGGAAGAAGATATTACGATGCCTGGAGACAACCCTCTTGAAGTGATTGGTTTTGAGTCACCGACTACAATTAATATTTTGATTGTAGAAGATCTTGAGGATAGCGCATATTACTTAAGTCAAGTTCTACAAAAGATCGGTTGTAACTCCAGCATTGCAGAAGATGGACAACAAGCTATTCTCGCTTATGAGCAATATAACCCTGATCTAATTTTTATGGATAAAAGAATGCCTAAAGTAAACGGTATAAAAGCGGCTCAATCTATTCGTAAACTAGAAGGAGGGGATAATGTTATCATCATAGCGACGACAGCATCAGCATTCGACGATATAAAAGAAAATATTTTAGATCGTACTTTTGATGATTTTATTCAAAAACCATATTCAAGCAATGATATTTATCGTTGTTTAAAGAAATACTTAGGCATAAAATTAGTTTATTCTGAATCAACTATTGATAATGTGACTCCAGACACAAATAAACATGATGTAATGAAAAAAGCACTTTTTAGTTTATCTGAACAAACAAAATCAGATTTACAGACGGCTATTCTAGAATTAGATATAGAAAAAACATTAGCTGCTATTGAAAGAGTTAAGCAAGAAAATGTAGATTTATCAGTTTACCTTACGGGGTTTCTTGATACTTTTAATTTTTCTAGCCTTAAGAACTTGTGTGATTTCGATTGAAAACCATTATGTCTCATACAATATCAACCTTGTAATGTGGATGAGAAATTTGAGAACTAAAACATTCAAGATCAAGGCGATATTTTCACGTAATAGCAGGCTATTACGAAAGATTTCAACGCAGAGATTAGATGTTTTGGACTCAATTTTCCATTCATCAATTAATAGAGGTGCCCGACCGTTATTCTTTTAATTAAAAAATAACTCAGGCGGGGTGGTCAGGAATAAAAGATAAATAAGGCGAAGACTCATTATTCCCTCAGACTACAGAAAGGAAAACTCTTATTGTTATCTTAACTAAGGATTATGCATTGGACAAACGCCCCACTCAAGAATAGAGTGAGGTGTTGGAATGGTTAAATTTTATGATAAATATCTGCACCTTCCTCTAAGAATTGCTTAGATTTCTCATCCATACCTTGCTTTAAAGCCTCGTCCTCTTTTATACCTTTTTCTTTGGCATATTCTCTAACATCTTGAGATATTTTCATAGAACAAAAATGTGGACCACACATAGAGCAAAAATGCGCAACTTTTGCTGAATCTTTAGGTAATGTTTCGTCATGAAAAGACCGCGCTTTTTCTGGGTCTAAAGCGATATTAAACTGATCTTCCCAACGGAATTCAAATCGTGCTTTAGACATCGCATTATCACGGGCTTGAGCACCTGGGTGGCCTTTTGCCAAATCAGCGGCATGAGCTGCAATTTTATAAGTCACAATCCCTTCACGCACATCTTCTTTATTAGGTAGTCCTAAATGCTCTTTTTGTGTCACATAACAAAGCATCGCACAACCGTACCAACCAATATTTGCTGCACCAATCACTGAGGTAATGTGGTCATATCCAGGGGCAATATCCGTCGTCAAAGGCCCTAATGTATAAAAAGGTGCTTCATTACAATCGTCCAATTGCTTTATCATATTGACTTCAATCATATGCAAAGGCACGTGACCTGGACCTTCAATCATGGTCTGTACATCATGTTTCCATGCGATTTTAGTCAACTCACCTAATGTTTCTAACTCAGCAAATTGTGCTTCATCATTCGCATCATAAATCGAACCAGGACGTAAACCATCACCTAATGAGAATGACACATCATAAGCTTTCATAATTTCACAAATATCTTCAAAATGTGTGTATAAAAAGCTTTCTGTATGATGTGCTAAACACCATTTTGCCATAATAGAACCGCCACGCGACACAATACCTGTCATCCGTTTGGCAGTCATCGGCACATGATGCAAACGAACACCGGCATGGATTGTAAAGTAATCAACGCCCTGTTCTGCTTGCTCGATCAATGTGTCACGAAAAATTTCCCATGTTAAATCTTCTGCCTTACCATTCACTTTTTCAAGAGCTTGATAGATAGGCACAGTACCAATTGGTACGGGTGAGTTACGCAAAATCCATTCACGTGTTTCGTGAATATTTTTACCTGTTGATAAATCCATAATGGTGTCCCCCCCCCAACGGATACCCCAAAGCATTTTTTCTACTTCTTCTTCAATCGATGAAGTAACTGCGGAGTTACCAAGATTACCATTGATTTTTACCAAGAAATTTCGACCAATAATCATTGGCTCAATTTCTGGATGATTAATATTAGCAGGGATAATTGCACGGCCTCTTGCTACTTCAGAACGCACAAATTCTGGGGTAATTGTTTCTGGGATTTCTGCACCAAAGCGTTGCCCCGGGTGTTGGCCTTTATAAAGCGCTCGCATTTCTTCCATATTCTGGTTTTCTCGAATCGCAATATATTCCATCTCTGGCGTAATAATGCCCTGTCTTGCATAATGCATCTGACTTACATTTTTACCTGCTTTTGCTTTTCGTGGCTTTCGAATATGATCAAAACGCATTTCAGCTGTTTCAGGGTCTACTAATCGTTCCTGACCAAACTCAGAGCTGGGGCCAGGTAGCTCTTCAGTATCACTTCTTTCGTCAATCCATGTTTGTCGAATAGATGCTAAGCCTTTTTGTAGATCAATAACAACATTAGGATCCGTATAAACACCAGAAGTGTCATAGACAAAAAGGGGGCCATTTTTTTCTTCACCGAAATGAACAGGTGTATCAGACAATGTTATTTTGCGCATCGGTACTTGAATATCTGACCGACTGCCTTCAACATAGATTTTTTCTGATGCGGGATAAGAATCAATTTTGACACTACTAGTATCAGTAGCAGTAATATCTTTACGAACAGCGCTCATGCATAGCTCCACTTTTTAAAAGCCTTTAAGCGCAGGAAAGGAATTGCTGGCTTTCCTACGCCGGTATTAGCCGGATTCAGGTTCAAAGGGTTTTTCTCAGCATTATAATGCACCCCTAGCCTCTTGAGTAATTAATTAAAGTATATTAAATCGACTCGAATTGCAAGTAAGGAAGTAAAGAATGAAACGGCTTAATTATTTATGGCAATAAAAGGGTTTTTAAGTTTGAAAAATATATTTTCAACAAACTATTTCCTATTGTTCAGGTATTAAAAATTTAAATCAAGAATTAAAAAAGCAGCTCTTCTTCAAGCTTAATAACAAATTTTATACCATCCAATTAAAAAACAAATTATCTTCAAAATCAACGTCATATGAACAACACTATCATCAAAAAAACGATTACCAACACTTCTGTTGTCACAAAGCTGTCATAAAACCTATTTTTTTGTCATAATCTGCCCACTTCACAATATGTTTGGAACAGT
Source organism: Methylococcales bacterium (assembly GCA_023145835.1). Lineage (GTDB taxonomy): Bacteria > Pseudomonadota > Gammaproteobacteria > Methylococcales > Methylomonadaceae > QPIN01. The sequence goes on along the minus strand of JAGLDH010000110.1, from coordinate 17,147 downwards.
GACATGAACAATCAAAACTTACAAAGTAAATCATTTTTTATACAAGATGGGGTTAAGGCTTTAACTGCGTTTGCTTTTATCTTAAGTGTTATTTATTTTGTATCTGCTTTCATCATGCCTGATTCAGGTAACCATATTCTAGTGACTGCGGCGGCCTTTGGTGCATATATGGCACTAAATATTGGTGCAAATGATGTTGCCAATAATGTTGGGCCCGCTGTTGGATCAAAAGCACTATCGTTAGTAGGCGCTATTATAATAGCTGCTGTTTTTGAATCTGCAGGGGCATTACTTGCTGGAGGAGATGTTGTAAGTACTATAAAAAAAGGCATTATTGATCCTTCATTAATTACAGATACTGACACTTTTATCTGGTTAATGATGGCTGCTTTACTTGCTGCTGCTATTTGGTTAAATATTGCAACAGCTCTTAATGCTCCCGTTTCAACAACTCATTCAATTGTTGGAGGTGTTTTGGGTGCGGGTATTGCAGCGGGTGGTTTTGGTATTGCTAATTGGGCAGTCTTTGGGAAAATAGCCGCAAGCTGGGTTATTTCCCCATTATTTGGCGGCATCATTTCAGCATCCTTTCTCTATTTAATCAAACGCACTATCACATATAAGGAAGATAGAGTCACTGCTGCTAAAAAAATAGTTCCCTTTCTTGTTGCATTTATGATATGGGTTTTTTCTACTTATCTGATAATGAAAGGTTTAAAAAAACTATGGAAGCTTGATATTCTTATTGCTGGTGGTATCGGTTTTACTATCGCCATTGTTATTTTTTTTATAGCAAAACCTCTTATTAAAAAAGCTGCATCAAAACTAGACAACTCAAAAGAAAGTGTAAATACATTATTCACACTCCCCTTAATTTTTTCTGCTGCACTACTCAGTTTTGCTCATGGTGCAAATGATGTTGCTAATGCAGTGGGGCCACTTGCTGCCATCAATGATGCTGTTTTACATGCAGGTATTGTAAAAAAAGCATCCATTCCTTTTTGGGTAATGATAATTGGAGCTTTAGGTATTTCAATAGGTCTTGCTTTATATGGGCCTAAACTTATAAAAACAGTAGGTTCTGAAATAACCGAGCTGACTAAAATCCGCTCATTTTGTGTTGCTCTTTCTGCTGCAATTACTGTAATCATTGCCAGCCAACTAGGTTTACCAGTGAGCTCTACACATATTGCAGTGGGAGCTATCTTTGGAGTTGGCTTTTTAAGAGAGTATTTAAAGAACTCAAATGCTAAAAGAATTGAAGCAATTAGAGAACATCATGAACACGATGAGCCTGAAAAAATTGAAGCTCTTTTACTGGAGTTTGAGCTTGCTTCAATGGAGAAAAAAGCAAAAATTCTTACTGACTTAAAAGCTAAAACAGCGATTACTCGCTTGACAGGTAAAGAACGTAAAAGTCTTAAAAAAGGCTATAAACAAGAATTAGTTAAACGTTCACATCTATATAAAATTGCTGCTGCCTGGATTATTACTGTCCCCTTATCTGGTCTACTAGCTGCATTTTTATTTTTTACTATTCGTGGTTTTATGTTACCTTAATTACCAAACATTAACTCCCTTGTAATTTTAAGGAAACATAATGAAAAATTATTCCAGCTCTCCTACATGATGTTTTTTTTAATATAGAAACATCATGTTATAGAAAAACGGTTCAATAATACTCTCAACTCCACTGGGTATTATTTCTCTCCAATATTAAAAACCTTTTTCTATTTATCAATGGATATTTTAACTAACTTCATCTTTAGAAATGATTTTTCTAAAAAAAGATGATATTATTCCGTCAATTACACATAACATATTATTGCTAATGTCAACTGACAATAAAGCTTCTATATATAAAAAACCTGCGCTAGAAATTAAAAGTACTTCTTTTAGCACCTCTGTTTTAGCTATATTCAGTACTGACCTAAAACAAATACAATTCCTTCTAGAAGAAAAAATAGCGCTAGCACCTGAGTTTTTTAAAAACTCATCAATCGTAATTGATATACAGGGGTGCCCAAAGAAAAAAGAAATCATAGATTTATCGGCTTTAATAAAGCTTCTTTACGCTAAAAAACTAGTTCCTATCGGAATTAACGGTGGAAATAAAGAACAAAACAATCTAGCACTTGCCTTTAAAATCCCCGTTCATACAATACGAGGAACACAGCCTGCTAAAAACAAAAATGAACCACTACAACTTGTCTCCAATAAAGACTTATCTATTAAAGACATATCTCTCCCAGAGAATGAATCATCAACTATACTAAAAAGAGATACTAAGTTACCTCTTATAGAAAATATGTTTATCTCACAACCCATTCGCTCAGGACAACGGGTTTATGCTAAAGGAGATTTAACAATTTTATCACATGTCAGTGCTGGGGCAGAGGTAATGGCAGAAGGTAGCATACATGTATACGGGGCACTTAGAGGAAGGGCATTAGCAGGAGTTCAGGGCAATACTGATAGCCGTATTTTTTGTTCATCTTTAGAAGCAGAACTTGTTTCTATTGCAGGTAACTACATAATAAGCGAAGTGCTTGATAAAAAAAAATACAAGTCTTCCGTACAAATTTTCTTACAAAAAAAAGCATTAATCATTGAGAAACTGTAAAGAACTAAATCATTACATTCCCAAGCACTATATACATTTAGAGGACAAAAAAATTGGCTAGAATTATTGTTGTAACATCAGGAAAAGGTGGTGTAGGAAAAACAACCACAAGTGCAGCTATTGCCATGGGATTAGCAAAAAAGGGTCATAAAACAGCTGTTATTGATTTTGATGTAGGTCTTAGAAACCTTGATTTAATTATGGGATGTGAACGACGTGTTGTTTATGACCTTGTTAATGTTATTAATGAGGAGTCAACATTAAAACAAGCTCTTATCAAAGATAAACGCTGTAATAAACTCTTTATCCTACCAGCATCTCAAACTCGGGATAAGGATGCATTAACTCAGGAGGGTGTTGGTAAAGTTTTAGATGAGCTATCTAAAGATTTTAAATATATTGTCTGTGATTCTCCTGCAGGTATCGAACGCGGTGCTAATTTAGCGATGTATTATGCTGATGATGCTATTGTTGTCACTAACCCAGAAGTCGCTTCTGTTAGAGATTCAGACCGCATGCTAGGCATTTTAGCTAGCAAATCGCGTAGAGCAACTAATGATGAAGAGCCTATCAAAGAGTATTTACTTCTAACAAGGTACTCCCCTGAACGTGTGAAATTAGGTGAAATGTTGAGTGTTGAAGATGTTCAAGATATTTTATCTTTACATTTACTTGGTGTAATTCCTGATTCACAATCTGTTTTAAATGCATCTAATGCAGGAATTCCTGTTATTTTAGATGAAGAAAGTGATGCAGGACAAGCATACCAAGATGTTGTCTCACGTTTTTTAGGTGAGAACACTCCTCATCGCTTTATTAATGAAGAGAAAAAAGGTTTATTTAGTAGATTATTTGGGAGCAAATAGTGAGTTTATTAGATTATTTTAGGAGAACCAAACCATCTACAGCTACTATTGCAAAAGAGCGCCTACAGATTCTTGTTGCTCATGAAAGATCCTCTAAACACCAACCATCTTATTTACCTCAACTACAAAGAGAATTACTTGCAGTTATTCAAAAATATGTCAATGTTGATAATGAAGATATTTCTGTAAACTTTGAACAAGATGATGATCAAGAAGTATTAGAGCTTAATATTGTTCTTCCTGAAGAAATGGAAGAAAAAAAAGATACAGAAAAAGATAAAAAATTTAGCAAAAAAAATAAAAGGAAAAATCATGTCTAACACTACTGGCGATGCTGCAGGAAAAATCTGGCAATACCTTGACACACACGGTTCGTCGAGTGTTTCAAAAGTTACAAAAGAAACGGGATTAAATAAAAATGAGGCTCAAAGAGCTATAGGTTGGCTTACCAAAGAAGATAAACTCGACTTTGAAATGGAAGGTCGCACTGAGTTATTGTCTTTAAAATAAATAATCAACTATTTGTTTAGGTTAGAGCCACCACCTAGCTCTTTACTTTGTAATAAAATTAATTTTTGTTCAAAGTAAAGAGCTAGGTGGCATTTAACAATCTAATTATTTTTTGTAAATTTTTCGACAATTTTTTCTTGAATATACTTTGCCCACCAAGGCTGAGGGAAATTCCACCCTATAAAAGCCCCTATTAAAATCCAAAACATTGTACCCATTTCTCACCCCTTATATTATTATTTGAATTGTAGAAATTCATTATAAAACTAAGATACCTTTGTACTCAACCCCCCCTATTTTTTGTATCGTTATTTCGAAAAAAACCTGCTAATCAAAAAAACATATCCTGTTCAGTTATTAGCTATTATTCTATAAATCATTCATTCAAAATAACTTTCATCGAGTGATCGACCACACCTTCAGGCATTTTTTAAGATTAGTGTAGATCTTTATACAACAAAAAAATCATATTGTAATAAGATTATCCCTTCAAGCTTATACAATAAATTGTTGTGCTCGTTTTAACCTGATATACTCAAAATGTTTTTAATAACAAATAGGACAATGTAATGGATTTAATGAAATTAGGCACTCAATTAGTTCTAAGTAAACTTGGTGGAAACACAAGTGAAAGTGGAATTCAATCTGCATTATCCAGCTTACTCGGTGGTAATGACAGCAAGGATGGAGGACTAGACTTAGGAAGTTTAGTTTCCGGCATGATGACAAACGGTGGTGGCCTATCAAGCATCGTTGGTTCTTGGTTGGGAGATGGTGACAATGAAGCAGTTTCTGGTAGCCAGATAAAAGACATGCTAGGCAGCGACAAAATTTCAGAATTTGCCAGCAAATTAGGTGTTGATGAGGATTCTGCTGCTGATAGCCTTGCTGAGGCAGTTCCTCAAATGGTTGATAAAGGAAGTAGTGGTGGCTCTTTACTTGACTCTGTTGGTGGTATTAGTGGAGCTATAGACATGGCAAAGAAATTTCTTAGCTAAATAGCTGCTACAAAAGCACTGAAACCCCAGTTTGCTCTGGGGTTTTTTTTGTTTCCTAAATAATATTTTCTTTGATACCTCGTCAAAATACCACATAAAGACCTATATTAACACAGGTATACCATTGATATTATTACAATTTACTTTTAAAACAATCTATATCCCAAATTTATAAATTTACATGCTCTTATTATCAAAAAAACAAGATTGGCTAGGTAACATCCGCGGTGACGTACTCGCGGGAACTGTTGTTGCATTGGCTTTGATTCCAGAAGCAATTGCTTTCTCTATTATTGCTGGAGTCGACCCAAAAGTGGGTTTATACGCATCTTTCTGTATAGCTTTCATTACGGCACTCATTGGTGGTCGACCAGGAATGATTTCTGCAGCAACAGGAGCTATGGCCTTATTAATGGTTACGCTTGTTAAAGAACATGGTTTACAATATTTATTAGCAGCAACATTACTAACCGGAGCAATACAAGTTTTTGCAGGCTACTTTAAGCTTGGAAGCCTAATGAGTTTTGTTTCTACTTCAGTCGTAACAGGATTTGTAAATGCCTTAGCAATCTTGATATTTATGGCTCAATTACCCGAATTAACCAATGTGCCTTGGGAAGTTTATGCCATGACAACTGCGGGTTTAGGTATAATTTATTTGCTTCCTATTGTCCCATTCATTGGTAAACTTCTTCCTTCTCCACTTGTTTGTATTGTTGTACTAACGGGTGTCTGTACCTATCTTCAACTAGATATTCGTACTGTCGGTGATATGGGAGAACTACCTGATACTCTTCCCATTTTTCTTTGGCCAGAAGTACCACTTACCTTAGAAACCTTAAAGATTATTTTACCTTATTCTGTTCCATTAGCTGTTGTTGGCTTACTTGAATCATTAATGACAGCGACCATTGTCGATGACTTAACGGATACACCAAGTGAAAAAAATCGTGAATGTAAAGCTCAAGGCCTTGCAAATATTGGTGCCGGTTTAATGGGAGGCATGGCAGGATGCGCAATGATTGGACAGTCTATTATCAATATCAAGTCTGGTGGACGAGGCCGGTTATCTACTCTTGTTGCAGGTTGTTTTTTACTTATTATGGTTGTATTTCTTGATAAATGGATTAAACAAATACCGATGGCTGCATTAGTCGCTGTGATGATAATGGTATCTATCGGAACATTTAGCTGGGAATCTATTACTAATTTAAAAGAACACCCCATGTCTGCAAACCTAATTATGCTAGCAACTGTCATTGTTGTTGTTTGGACTCATAATCTAGCTCTTGGTGTGTTTGTTGGCGTACTGTTGGCCTCACTATTTTTTGCAAATAAAATCAGCCACTTTATGTATGTAGGCTCTGTTATGGAAAAGGAAACAGGAACACGTATTTATCACGTTCATGGACAAGTTTTCTTTAATTCAGCCGACCGATTCGTAGCTAATTTTGATTTTAAAGAGGCTGCTGAAAAAATCATTATTGATTTAACCCACGCCCATTTTTGGGATATCTCTGCAGTTTCCGCTTTAGATAAAGTTGTGATAAAGTTTCGCAGAGAAGGGGCAAATGTTGAGCTAGTGGGTTCTAATCAAGCTAGCGCAACAATCATTGACCGCTTTGGTATGCACGATAATCCTGATGAAATTGAAAAAGTGATGGGAGGCCACTAACATGGAATCTAGAATAGTAAATAATAAAAACACACAAGTACTCGCCTGTATAGACGGGGCAACTCTCACTAGTTCAGTCTGCGATTATGCCGCCTGGATTTCACAAAAAACAGAAACACCTTTAACTCTGCTACATACGATTAACCACCACCACGAAATACCTGTCACTTCTAATCTTTCTGGTAATATTGGGTTAGGTAGTCAAGAACATTTATTGGAAGAAATCACTAACCTTGAACAACAGCAGAGCAAATTAAAGATGCAACGGGGTAAAATGATATTACAATCAGCCATCGACTACTTGCAAAAAAAGGATATTAGTGGAATAAACAGCACCCAACGGCATGGTGATTTAATTGAAGCGGTTATTGACTTAGAAGACAATATCCGCGTTCTAGTATTGGGTTTACGCGGGCAAGCTCATGACAATCAAGAAAATAAAATAGGCACTAAATTAGAGGCTGTTATTCGCTCCTTACATCGCCCTATCTTGATCGTTAACGGTAAGTATAATCAACCTAAACAAATAATGATTGCTTACGATGGCAGTCCTGCAGCTGACAAAGCAGTGGAAATGGTTGCATCCAGCTCACTCTATGATGGACTAGTTTGTCACTTAGTTTGTGTTAATAAAAATGAAGACACTGCCATCAAATTACTTGAACAAGCCACAAAAAAACTAAAAACTGCTAATAACCTCAATGTAATTGTCATCCAATTAAAAGGTAAAGCAGACCTTGAATTATGTGCTTATCAAGAACAAAACAACATTGATTTAACCGTCATGGGAGCATTTAGCCATACTCGCCTACATGACATGTTATTAGGTAGTTTTACACATAAAATGCTAGTTAATACTAAAATACCACTTTTATTATTAAGATAAGATTAAAAAAGTATTTTAATGGCGGTGGCAGACTTACTTAGTCCCACCGTCCATCTCTAACCTCAAGCCGTCCTTCATTTACACGAACAGGAAAAGTGTCAATATTCTCATAGGCAGGAGCACACTTTACTTCCCCTGTTTTTACACAAAATCTTGCACTGTGCCGTGGACAAACTATTTCATCACCTACTAATTCTCCGCTAGCTACTTCAGCTCCATCATGGGAGCAAACATCTTCAATTGCGTAAAATTTTCCTTCAATATTGAAAATGGCAACTTCAGTTCCATCCACATCAGCAGTAATATTTTCTTTATTTACCAATGCATTTGCATCACACACATCAATCCAGTCAGTCATTAGAACCTTTTAAATAAACATCATATCTAAGTAATTTACCATGAAAGCTCTCATTTGGTTTACCCGCTAATGGTTCAGCATACACAGGGCTTTTTACTACCACTCTTTTAATTGCTGTCTGATAGGCCATAGAAAAAAGCTGTCCTTTATCTTCATCATCGCCTAATAAATCTCGTAAGATGGTCATTGATTTTTTAGCTAATGCAGATTTTTTCCGTTTTGGAGGAAACATAGGATCTATATAAACACACTCTGGCTTCTCACCCAAATTAGGTAGTATTTTTATTGCATTTCCAAAAATCAATTCAGGCACTATGAGTGATAGGTTATTCACCCACTCTTGTTCTGCTAGTCGTTTAAATCCATCACCTAACAGTTCATACATAACAGCTGACCGCTCAATACAACGCAAATTATAGCCCATACGAAAAATATGTAAACTATCTTGCCCCCAGCCCGTTGTTGCATCAACAATAGTTTTTGTTTTTCGTCCTAATGCCTGTGCTAGCGCTCCTTTTTTGGGAGCAGGCCATGATCTTTGCTCACCTGGGCGGGGATCAATTTCGACTATTAACCCTCCTTTTTTTAAATGCTCTCGATCAAGTAATTTTAAACTACCATCTCGCCAAGTAAGAAAAAAATCTTCATTAATATCATTAGAAATTGATTGATAAAGAAGAACATCAAGCCTTTTGGCTAAATATTCATAATCATTTAGTTCACCTTGCCCGTCATAAAGAACCGCAAGCTTTCCACTATAAATCAAAGAAAACCCTTATTACTCATCAGTAACACCCAATTAGTAACACAGTAAAAATTATTCTGTAGAAATGGAATCTTCTTCATTCTTTAACGCTGCATCTAGGGTATGCCAAGCTAAAGTAGCACATTTTACTCGAGCAGGATATTCTCTTACCCCTGCTAACACAGCCAGTTTTCCAATTGCTTCTAAATTAACATCCTCTTCTTTACCCGTTGTCATTTCATGAAACTGTTTAAACAATTTTTCTGCTTGAGCTCCAGTTTTACCTTTTACAATTTCAGTCATTAATGAAACTGACGCAGTTGAAATAGCACAGCCCGAACCTTGAAAACTAGCATCAACAATTTCATTTCCCTCCATTTTTAAAAATAAAGTTAAGCGGTCGCCACAAAGAGGGTTAAACCCTTCTACTTTTCTGTCTGCATTTTCCATTACCCTAAAATTACGAGGATTACGGTTATGATCAAAAATAACTTCTTGGTAAAGATCACGTAAATCATCAAACATTAGCCGAATACCTCTATAAGTTGTTCTATTCCGTCTATTAAAACGTCAATTTCTTGTTTTGTATTATACATAGCAAAAGAAGCCCGTGCTGTAGCAGGCACCTCGAAAAAATCCATGACAGGCATCGCACAATGGTGTCCAGCTCGAATGGCGATACCTAAGCTATCAAGCATAGTACCAATATCATGTGGATGAATTTTATCTAATACGAATGATAAAATAGCGCCTTTATCTTTCGCCTCACCAATAATTTTCAATCCTTTTATAGATTTAGCTTTTTCAGTCGCATAATCTAATAACTCAGCTTCATAAGCTGCAATTTTATCCATTCCAATTTCTGATAAATAATCAATTGCCGAACCCAACCCGACAACATCGGCAATACTAGGCGTTCCAGCTTCAAATTTATAGGGAAGGTTATTATATTCAGTTTCATCAAAAGTCACCTTTCGAATCATATCCCCTCCTCCTTGATAGGGAGGCATGGCTTCTAATAAAGCTTGTTTACCATATAACACCCCAATACCTGATGGTCCATAAAGTTTATGACCAGAAAATGCATAAAAATCACAATTCAATTCTTGAACATCAACAGACATATGTGGAATAGCTTGAGCACCATCCAATAAAACAGGAATATTCTTTGACTTAGCAATAGCTATTATTTTTTTAACCGGATTAACAGTTCCTAGTGCATTAGACATATGTACAACAGAAACCAGTTTGGTTTTATCATTAATAAGTTTCTCAAACTCCTTAAATATAAGTTCTCCCTGCAAATTGATTGGAGCTACTTTGAGTACAGCACCTGTTTCCTCACAGAGCATTTGCCAGGGAACAATATTAGAGTGATGTTCCATTGAAGTGATTAATATTTCATCACCTTTATTAATCTGTGTTTTACCAAAGGTTTGAGCAATCAAGTTAACTGCTTCAGTCGTTCCCTTAACAAAAATTATTTCTTTTGTACTGCTCGCATTAATAAAAGCTCTAACTTTTTCCCTTGCCCCCTCATAGCGATCTGTTGCTTTCACACTCAAGGTATGTACTCCTCTATGAACATTGGCATAATCATGGCTATATAAATGAGAAATACTGTCGATAACAACTTGAGGCTTTTGACAAGTTGCCGCATTGTCCAGATAAACCAAAGGTTTGTTACGAATTGTTTCTTTTAAAATAGGAAAATCTTCACGGATTTTTTCTATAGGGAATGTTGTCATGTTCTATCTTTAATTATTTACGTGATTACTGAAGCAGTTAGTAGTTATTGAGACTTATAAATCTAAAAACTTTGTTAAAAATAGTTTACCAATGTTGATAAATAGTAATTAATAGGCATTTTTTTCTTCTCTTGAAATTAATTTTGATCAGATCAAATAGATTAATATCAACACTGATATACCTAATAATTTATAACCAAGATTTTTCCACACCCTCTTGAGGGAATCGTTGCAATAATTGCAGAAGTAATTTTTCATGTAAACTTTCAACCTTTATTTTATCAACCATTTCATTTGCAAAAGCAAAGGTAAGAATATTTCTTGCTGTTTTTTCATCCAGACAACGAGATTGCAAATAAAAAACCGACTTTTCATCCAACTGTCCTACAGTCACACCATGTGCACATTTTACATCATCAGCATAAATTTCTAGCTGAGGTTTTGTATCAACTTCTGCATCATTCGATAATAATAAGTTTCGGTTATTCATTTCTGAATTCGTTTGTTGTGCATCTTCAGCAACAATTACTCTTCCTTGAAAAACGCCTCTGGCACGTTGATTCAAAACACCTTTATATAATTCACGACTCATTGCATGCGGCTGAGCATGATTAATACGCGTATGGTTATCAATATGTTGTCGCTTAACGCCTAAAAACAGCCCATTCAAATCACATTCTGAAGCAACATTCAAATCTGTATGTATATCATTTCTTGCCAATAGGCCACCAAAAGAAAAATTATGGTGTGTAAAACGACTCTCTTTGTCCTGCTTTACATAGATGCCGCCAAAGTGATAAGCCTTATCTCCTTCGCTTTGCATTTTATATAGGGTTAATACGGCATTTTTCCCAACAAATACTTCTGTGACAGCTGCTGTCAAATAGACATTTTCAACTCCTACATAAGTCTCGATAATACTGGCTTCTGCCATTTCATCAACAACTACAATACTTCGCGTAGTAGCTAACAAATCTGCTTGCGTAACAATGTGGAGTAATTGAATTGGCTTTTCAATAACCTGATTAGCTTGAACATGAATAAACAATCCATCACTAAACCATGCCGTATTAAAAGCAACAAAGCTATGCTCTTTATCGTTAACAGCTTGAGCCAGATATTTTTCTACTAATTCGGGTTTCTGGTCTAATGCATCTACCATACTAAGAACAGAGATATTATCTGACAATCCTTCCAAATTAGAATGTTCTAGTGATACTCGACCATTCACCAAAACAATGGTAAATACTCCATCTAATTGGTAGTTTTGTAATAACTCTTTGTCAATTTCATTAACTTCTACATTGAACTGTGGTGTGAATAGTTTTTTTTCTATCGCAGCAACATTTGTATATCGCCACTCTTCTTCTCTTAACGAAGGGAAGCCTTTATCAGAAAAACACTTAAAAGCATCAGCTCTTATCACCTTTAACCAATCTAACGATTGCCCCGGCAAAGCATCACTGGTTTTTTCATATTCAGCACTATAATTATTGGCCATTATGCTGCCTGCCCTTCAACCCACTGATAGCCTTTAGCTTCCAACTCTAACGCTAGTTCAGCTCCACCTGATTTCACGATTTTCCCATGTGCTAATACATGAACAAAATCAGGCTTAATGTAGTCAAGTAGGCGCTGATAATGAGTAATCATTAAAAATGAACGATCTTCGGAACGTAATGAATTAACACCATCAGCAACAATCTTTAGCGCATCAATATCCAAGCCCGAATCTGTTTCATCTAACATACACAAAGCTGGCTCAAGAATAGCGGCTTGTAATATTTCATTACGTTTTTTCTCACCCCCAGAGAACCCTTCATTCACTGCACGATACAAAAATTTTTCATCCATTTGTAATAGCTTAATTTTATCTTTTACTAAAGTGAGAAAATCCATTGCATCAACTTCTTCCAACCCATTGTGTTTTCGAATTGCGTTTAATGCCGCTTTTAATAAATAAATATTACTCACCCCCGGAATTTCCACTGGATACTGAAAAGCTAAAAAAACGCCCGCACGCGCTCTTAATTCCGGTTCCATTTCCAATAAATTCTGTCCTTTATAAATGACCTTTCCCTCGGTTACAATATACCCAGGTTTACCAGAAAGGACGTGAGACAAAGTACTTTTACCGGCACCATTAGGGCCCATAATTGCATGAACTTCACCAGGGTTAATTTGTAAATTAACCCCTTTAAGAATGGAAGTATCGCCGACACTAGCATGAAGATTTTCTATACTAAGCATTTTATATTTACCTGATTTATCTTATTTGTAGAGCAGACAAACGTCTGCTTTATCTGTTTATTCCGAATATATTTAGCCTACCGACCCTTCTAGACTAATACCCAATAATGCCTGTGCTTCTACAGCAAATTCCATCGGCAATTCTTTAAACACTTCTTTACAGAAACCATTCACAATCATAGAAACGGCATCTTCAGCAGATAATCCACGTTGTTGACAGAAAAACAGTTGGTCTTCACTGATTTTTGAAGTTGTGGCTTCATGTTCAATTTGAGCAGAAGGTTGTTTAACTTCCACATAAGGAAAAGTATGCGCTCCACATTTATCACCCACTAATAACGAATCACATTGAGTATAATTACGTGCATTTTCAGCCCTCTTACCTACTTTAACCAATCCGCGATAAGTATTTTGGGCTTTACCAGCAGAAATACCTTTAGAAATAATGGTACTACTTGTATTTTTACCAATATGTATCATTTTTGTACCGGTATCAGCCTGTTGATAGTTATTAGTTAATGCAACTGAATAAAATTCACCAACAGAATCATCACCTAAAAGCACACAACTAGGGTATTTCCATGTAATAGCTGAACCCGTTTCCACTTGCGTCCAAGAGACTTTAGAGTTAGAACCACGACATTCTGCTCTTTTAGTGACAAAATTATAAATCCCCCCCACGCCATTTTCATCACCTGGATACCAATTTTGAACCGTTGAGTATTTAATTTCAGCATTATCCAAAACAATCAATTCAACCACAGCGGCGTGAAGCTGATTTTCATCTCTCATCGGCGCAGTACACCCTTCAAGATAACTCACATGACTCCCTTCATCAGCAATAATTAAAGTGCGTTCAAATTGTCCCGTATTAGCCGCATTAATTCTAAAATAAGTTGATAACTCCATAGGGCAACGTACCCCTTTAGGAATATAGACAAAAGATCCATCGGTAAATACAGCTGCATTTAAAGCAGCAAAAAAATTATCCGCTTCAGGTACAACCGAGCCTAAATACTGTTTTACTAATTCCGGGTGTTCTTGTAATGCTTCTGATATAGGGCAAAAAATAACACCTGCATCTTTTAACTTACCTTTAAAAGTTGTCGCAACTGAAACACTGTCAAAAACAGCATCAACGGCCACACCTGCTAACCTTTCTTGTTCATCTAAAGGTATACCTAATTTTTTATATGTATCTAATAGTTCTGGGTCAACTTCATCCAAACTTTGAGGTCCATCTTCCTTCCTTTTTGGCGCTGAATAATAACTAATAGACTGATAATCAATTGGCTCAATATTTAATTGTGCCCAATCAGGTGACTTCATCGTTTGCCAATGCCGGAATGCTTTTAAACGATATTCCAGCATAAAATCTGGCTCATTTTTAATCTTTGACAATTTAGCGATAACGTCTTCATCCAGCCCTGGTGGAAACGTATCCACCTCCAGCTCAGTCACAAACCCTTGTTTGTATTCTTGAGAGATCAATTGTTCAATTTCTTCTGCACTTGATGACATAAAATACTCTATTTGTATAAACGACTAATGGGAATCAATACTTCTTCGGGCTGTTTTACAGGTAACACCATATCCGCTAAAGTAACTGACTCTAATGTATTCAATATTTTTTGGTTAACTAGCTCCCAACGCCCTTGGATTTCACAACCAGATGTATGCCCACAGTCTTTATGAGAAGCACTGCACTCGGTTAAAGCAATAGGCCCTTCCATAGCATTAATCACAGATGCCACAGTAATTCTTTCTGGTGCTCTAGCTAATAAATAACCCCCTTTTGCACCTCTTATAGAAGTTAGAACCCTGGCTTTAACTAAAAGCTTAAGAATTTTACTCACGGTAGGCTGAGCAATACCCGTCACTTTTGAAATTTCCTGAGCTGCGTGTAGATCAGTCTGGTCTTTAACCATATAACTTAAAATTACTGTTGCATAATCTGTCAATTTACTCAGCTTTAACATCTCTACTCCGGCTTCAATGAGTACTATTTTAGTCCTATTTAATTACTTAGTAAAGCACTTGGTTATTATTCCTCTCATATATAAAAGAATTCCTTAATTAACTACAACAGATTTAGTGAATCAAAATTCTATTCCAACTCGCATTCCCAATTCAAGTGACTCATTAGTCGGTTCTAAAAAAAAACCTTGATTAAAAAAAACAGAAGAAGATTCATCAATACTCCACCAGCGTGCATAAGATTCTAATAAAAAAGAAAATGAATGCATTTTCTTTAAAAATTCAACTGAGCCACGCGCTCCATATCCCTTGTCTTGATCATTTTTAATATCGGGATGACCAAAACCTGCATCACTTAAATGTGACTTTTGATAGCCTCCTAAAAAAAAACCATATTCTGCCGTCGTGCCTATCGACCAACCAGAACTAAAATCTGCTCTAAATTTAATACCTAATGGAACATACCAATAGTGTGATTCACGTTCATATCCATATCGTCCACTTGCTTTAATATTTTCATCAAATGCATCGTTCAAATAACGAAATCCAATACCAACATAAGGTGTAACAAAAGCATCATGAGTCAACTGGTATCGCTTCCCTACTACCATTCGTATTTCTGCAATAAAATCATCAATTCCGTCCTTACCTCTTCCTTGATAATTTGAATAATCAACCTCACCCATTTTTATGTTTCCATCCAATATAACCGTATCAGGAACAAACCACCCTTCTCCTTTAAAACAATATCTATATTCGCCAAACACACCATATAGATCACCTTTCTCTTCCATAAGCCCAGGTTCTTTATAATTAAAATAACCCGCTTCTAAACCAAATTTAAATAAATGCATATCATCCGTATTTAAGGCTTGAACAGGGCTGCTTTGTATAACAGCAACCATTACTGTAAGTAGTAATGCCTTCATTGATGCTCTTCTCCAATTAAAATTAACACCATACTCTATCAAAATCACAATACGACCTATGAGTTAAGTCATTGTTTCCATTTATATTCCCTTTTAACTTAAAAATAATGCTAATCACTAACAATATACAACCACTTATCCAAACCAATATTTATTAAAAATCAATTCATACATATAATGATCAAAACAAAAATTCACAAAATTGAAAAAAACAGCCTTGCCTGTGATGTGCGTCATAAGAGAATTAAATATTTAACGATAAACTAACTTCCAAGTAATAAACAACAGCGCTTATAACTTAAATTTATCTCATTTAAAAAAATAAAGATAGAGAGAAATTATGAAAAAATCTTTTAAAACTATATTATTTTCATTAGGATTATTATTTAGTTTAACTATGTTTAAAATAACAAATGTCAATGCTGACAGTGGAATTAATAATTCAATATTTGAAGTAGGAATTGTCGGAGGAGATCCAGTTAAAACGGGTAAATTTCCTTGGATGGTCGCTATTTTAAGAACTGACGTACAAGGCTCAGCTTTTAATAGACATTTTTGTGGTGGAACTTTAATCGCTCCTCAGTGGATATTAACAGCGGCTCATTGTGTAAAATCATTTGGTATGGAAGTATTATTAGGAGAAATAGATTTAGAAGGTTCTGGCGGCCAAACCCATTCTGTTGATAGATCTGTTATTCATCCAAATTATATCAAAAAAAAGCATCCTTTCGACATTGCTTTATTACATCTTGCAACTCCCTCTTCGATCAAACCTGTTCTTTTAGAAAAATCATTTAATTTTCAAAATAAAACAGGGAAGGATGCAAGGGCATTGGGCTGGGGAGTAACTCGCCAGATAGCTAATGACAAATATTATCTAACCAATTTGCAACAAGTAAATATTACTATAAAAGACACAAGTATTTGTCATTACCCAACTAATAGCCCACCAAAAATCAACAATATAATTTGTTTAGGAATAACAGATAAAAAAGATACTTGTGGAGGAGATAGTGGCGGCCCATTACTTATGTTTGATCAAATCAATAAAAAATGGAAGCAAATTGGAATAACATCATATGGATCAGCTGCTTGTGCACAACCAAATGGCTATACTGTTTATACCCAAGTAGATAAATATAATCAATTTATTCTATCTAATATCAATTCAACATCAAATACAGCTGAAGAAATATTAGCAAGATGTGTCAGTAAATACCCTGATTATTTAGGAAAAAAGGATGGCACTACTTTTCCATGTGGTAATTCAGAAGTTTGTCAAAATACCACTGGTGGCACACTTATGAATATTACACAAATATCAGTTTTAAGTAACAACAAAAATGAAATTTTAGAATATCTAGATACCAATGTTGGATGGAAAAAAATATCGTATGCTGCTTTAAATTATTGTAACTAAGAGCGGTTCAAAAAAGTGCTTTAGGAATTAAATTGAAATTATTAACTAAAGCGCTTTCAATCATTCAATAAATTAATAATTTCTAAACAAGAGGTAAATCATCGGCGCGCCATCCTCGCTACATATCACATTTGGATATCCATGTCCAAAGATTCACTCCGC